>JAUXWB010000010.1 GCA_030684475.1 Reyranella sp.
GGATTGCGTTTCGCCAGCGCCTGCGCATACGCCATGGCCCGGTCGGTGAGCGCGTCATCGTCAACCACAAGATTCACAAGACCCCATTCGCGCGCCGCTACCGCATCCAACCACTCCGCGCTGTACATCAGGTGAAGCGCTCGACGAAGGCCGACCAAGCGCGGCAGGCGCTGCGTGCCGCCCCAACCGGGAATGAGTCCATACCGCGAATGCTGGTCGCCGAAGCGCGCCGAACTGGCAGCGAACACGACATCGCAGGCCATCGAAAGCTCGAGCCCGCCAGCCAGGCACAAGCCCTGCACCGCGGCGACGACCGGCAGGCGCGAGCGCTCAAGGGCAGTGAGGGCTTCGTGCCCCGCCGACAGGAAGCTCTCGAGCGAAGCCCGTGAAGCGCGCGCCTCGAGAACCTCGTCGAGATCGGCCCCGGTGCAGAAATGCTTGCCATTGGCTTTCAGCAGTACAACTCGACACTCAGAATTCGCTTCCAAAGACCTAATGCCAGCACACAGGCCATCCGCCAGGCCTCGCGAAATGCAATTGAACTTCTCGGGCCGGTTCAGCGTGATCACGCCGACCTGGGCTTGCAGGTCTACGAGGACAGGAGGTGCGGCGGTCATCGGCATCCTCCGCCTAGTAAGGCACCGCGACGCGCCCGATCTTCTCGCGCGCGATGATCATCTTCTGGATCTGTTCCGTGCCGTCGCCGATTTGTAGGCCCATCACGTCGCGTAGTCGCTGTTGGTGTGGCAGATCCATCGTGTAGCCCGAATGACCGTGCGTCAGCAGGCACCGGTGAATCGTCTGAAAGGCTGTCTTCGGAGCCCACCATTTGCACATCGCCGCCTCCGACGTATGGGGCATGCTCTGATCGCGCAGCCACAGCGTCCGGTAACAGAGGAGACGCGCGGCTGTGAGCAGCGTTTCCGCCTCGGCCAGCGGCTCCGTCACGCCTTGATAGCGCGCCAGGGGGTGGCCGAAGGCCTGGCGTTCGGTGACGTAGCGCCAGGTTTCCTCGAGCGACGCGCGGGCCGGCGCCAGCACCTGCAGTCCGATCAGCGCGCGGCTGTAGTCGAAGCCTTGCATGACCGTGCGAAAGCCTTCGCCTTCACCGCCGATGCGCCATTCGTCGGGCACCTTGACGTCCTGGAAGAAGACCGAGCCGCGGCCGACGACCTTCGAGCCCACGTCGTTGAAACTGGACCGACTGATGCCGGGCAGGTTGAGTGGCACGTGGAAGGCCGTCACGCCGCGAGCCCCGGAGCCGGCCTCGCCAGTACGCGCGAAGACGACGATCGACTCCGCCTGTTCGATCATCGAAATCGAGGTCTTTTCGCCATCGAGCACATAGCCTTCGTTGTCGCGGCGTGCCTTGAGCTGGAGGTTTGCGGCATCGGAACCGC
>JAUXWB010000019.1 GCA_030684475.1 Reyranella sp.
GGGCCTCGGCGATGTCGATCGGCGGCGCCTCGGGCAGCGCCCACGGCAGCTCGAGCAGCGTGTCGAGGTAGGTGCGGATCATGCCGTGCTCGGCCGCCGCATCGGGCGTGCGCTGCAGCCGGCGCAGCTCCTTGCGCGCCACGGCCTCGACTTCCGGCGGCATCCCGGCCTCGCCGATCGCCTTCTCGAGGTCGGCCATCTCCTGCTTGTTGCTGCCGTCGTCGCCCAGCTCGCGCTGGATCGCCGCCATCTGCTCGCGCAGCAGCATCTCGCGCTGGCGCGCGTCGAGCGAGGCCTTGGTCGATTGCCCGATCTGGTTGGAGAGCCGCAGCACCTCGAGGCGCTGCGCAATCAGCGCCGAGACCTTGTCGAGGCGCGGCACCAGCTCGACCGTCTCGAGGATCTCCTGCTTCTCCGTCGGCTTGGAATCGAGATAGGTCGCGGCGAGGTCGGCGAGCTGGCCGGCCTGCTCGGTTGCTTCCACGGTCTGGCGCAGCTCGGGCGGCACCTGCGGCAGCAGGTCCATGACCTCGCGCACCTGGCCCTGCAGCACGAGGAAGCGCGCCTCGATCTCCGGGCCGGCAGCCGCACCGGTCCCGGCCGGCTCGACGACGTGCAGGCCGCGCGCCAGCAGGAACGGATGGCCCTCGACGAACTCGGTGATGTTGAAACGCTGCACGCCCTGGCAGATCACGTGATGCGTGCCGTCGGGCGCCGTCACGTAGCGCACGATGTTGGCGACCGTGCCGACGCGGTGAAGATCGTCCGGCCCGACCTCGGCCTTCTCGGGATCGCGCTGCAGGACGACCAGGATCTGGCGCTGCTCGCGCACCGCCTGCTGGGCCGCGGCCACCGTCGCCGGCCGGCCGATCGCCAGCGGAAACACCATCTCCGGGAACAGCACGAGGTTGCGCGTCGGCACCACGATCAACGCATCCGCCGGCAGCGGCGGCATTGTCGGCTGGCCGGCGGCGGTGGGGCCGCTCGCCGGGTCAGGGGCTTTCAGGGGGGCTTTCATCTCGTCGGGCGCGGTCATGGCTGGGCCCTCCGCGGCGTCTTGGCGAGGCTCACCACCAGGCAGCCGTTCACCGCCGTCCGGCGCACCGAGTCGTAACGGCCGGCGGGCAGTTCGATCCGCCGCTCGAAGCGGCCCTGCGGCAGCTCCAGGCGATGGATGGTGGCGGTATGCCATTCGCCCGGCACGACGCGCACGCCCGAGATGACCAGCACGCCGTTCTCGATCGCGGCGGCCACCTGCTCGGGATCGACGCCGGGCAGGGCGGCCAGGATCAGGACCTCGGCGTCGGTTTCCAGCATGTCGACCGGCGGCTCCCAGTTCGCGCCCTGCGCGGCAGCCTGCGGCCGGAACATCTGGCGGTGCATCCGGTCGGCCTGCGCCAGCATGTGCAGCGCCTCCGACCACATCCAATCGCGGGGCCCGCTTCCTCCGGCCATGGCTCAGATCTCCCTTTCCATGGAGGGAATATAGGGAGTGTTGGCCCTCAGTGCAGGGGGCCTGCGGGCGCGACGAGAAAAAACCTCATGCTGAGTCGGGCGGAGTAACCTCCGCCCTGTGCTGCGGAGCAGCCGTCTCGAAGCATGGGCCACAGCATGACTGGTCCCACCACAGGGCGGAGACTACTCCGCCCGATCGAGACGGCGCTGCGCGCTTCCTTGAACGCGGCGAAGGCACGCTCGGCACGCTGATCGTGCGCCGTCCAGCCCGCACACGTTCGCCAATGGGCCGTTTTGGGTCAAGCGTCTCTGGATTGCCGAATTTGGTAGCGACGTTCATTTTTCAAGCGAACGATCAAGATCCGAGATCGCCCCAGCTCGCGACCCGCTCGATGTGGATGGCGATCACCGGAAGCTGCTCAATCTGCATGGCGGCGAGTTGCCGATAGCGCGACCGCATCAGCAATTGGGCCCGGTCGTGTTCGATACCCTCGGTCAATATCTCCGCCCGCCCGTGCAGCATGACCCAGCCGAGGCGCTGCCAATCTTCGTCATAGTGATCGAACACGACGGCCACGCGAGGATTGTCGGTGATGTTGCCCAGCCGCTTCAGCAACTTGCCACGGTTCCGCTTCGGCTTTTGGTCGATGGCGATGTAAACAATATCACCCGCCAGGCTGAAGCAGACCGGAACGACATGCGGGACCGCGCGGCTATCGGCGGTCGCCAGATGGCCGATCCGTCGCGTGTCGATAAAATGGCGCTCGCGAACCGATAGCATGCTGGGTCTCCGTCGCTCCCTGGACTAGCCAGCAGCCGATCTCTTGTCATCGGCGGCGGCGAAATGCGCCAATTGATCGGCGCGCGCCTTCTTGAACGAGGGACGATCGGTCACGCGGGCCACATAGGCATCGGTCGCGGGTCGATCGCCGGAAGAGCGGACGTCCGAGACGCGCAGCGCATCCGCCATCAGCAGATCCGCGGCGGTGAAGCGGCCGGCGGCCAGCCAGTCGCGTTCGCCCAGGACCTTCTCGAGCTGGTCGAGGCGGCTTGCCATCCAGCCGGCAAGACCGTTGTCCTTCTCGCCGGAGATCCTGAGGAACCACCAGGGAACGGTGACCATCTCGATCGAGTTGAGCGCGGCGATCACCCATTGCACCGTTTCCGCTTCCCCGGCCGGATCGCGCGGCATCAGCCTTCCGCTCTTCCGGGCGAGGTGCAGCAGCCCGGCGCCGCTCTCGAATATCTTCAGCCCGCCGTCATCCAGGAAGGGAACCTGGCCGAAGGGCTGGCGCGCCAGGTGATTGGTCTCCCGTCCGTCGAAAGGGACCGTTCGCACCGAATAGGCAAGGCCCGCTTCTTCGCACGCCCACCGGAGCCGGAGATCGCGCACGGAACCGCGGGGACCTTCAGGCACCCAGTCGTAGGTCCAGATGATCAGTTCGCTCATAGTGCGTCCGGTCCTCACACGTCTCCGGGAGCATCGACGCGGCGAAGGCGCCGGGCCTCAGGCAACAGCGGTCTGCCTCACGCCTTGTCCCGGAACTGCGGATATTCCATTTGATACTTGAGCCCCTGAAGACTGAGGGCACTAATGAACTCGGGACGCATAAAGGCAAGGATCGCCCGAAAGGGAATCGTGATTACATGTGAGCCGGTTGCATAGGCGCCAACATGATAAGGAGGGAAGAATAGCCGAATCCCATCGGGCACATACGGTTCCAATAATTCCACGAAGCCGCAAGTATTGATCCGCGACTGCTCGCTCTTCTTGCTTCTGACTATCTCGTGTCATTTCAGCGGCATTCTAGCACGTACGCTAGACAGGTCCGCTGTCGCCCGATGGCTAGTTGGTTCAAGACCACGCTTGCTTGCAGAAGCCCATGAAGACGTTGGCGGTCCGGCATGGGCGTGCCGCGCGTTCTCGATGCGCTCTCGCCTAAGGTCCGCAGGCGCGCCGCGAACATCATGGCGAAGGCACGCGCGAAGAGCCACGTGCAGGTGTTGAAGAACCTTACCGAAGCGGTCGGTGACGAGCGCCGCATTATCGAGGAGGCGCCACTGATCGTGCGCGAGACGCACACCGCGGCCGCCGCTCAGGCTCGCCTTCGGCGAGATCGACCGGGTGCGCCGTTCGATCCAAGGCGGCCCGCGCCGGCCTGAGGGTGCTGGCGTCACCTTACCCAGTCGTCGCCTCATTTGGCCGTCGCTGCGATCTCTTTGAGTTCCGTATAGGCTTGCCGTGCGGTGTTGTTGGAAGGATCGGCCCGCAACACGCTCTCTAGAAAATGAAGGCTCCTCGCCCAGTCCTTCTGCCCATATTCGAGCGCCGAGAACATCAGATCGGCTTTCGAACGGCGATCGAACCATCGCGTTCCAGGTGGATCCACCATCGAACGATCGCCCGCCGCACGGTCGGCCCGGACCTTGGCGCTGAACTTCGCGAGGAGATCGGCCGATGGACCGCTCGTGTTGCCCAGGCGCTGCATGCGGTCCCTGGCTTCGCGCAACGCGATCTCGGCTCCCGCGTAGTCGCCGGACGAGACGAGTTGAAGCCCCAAGTCGTGTGCCGCCTGGGCGCCCGCGGCACGGAAGGCTCGCGCGTAAAGAACGCGCGCCGTCTCCGGATTGCGGCGCTCCCACGCCGCGCGCTCCACGGCACGGACGATTACCAGCGATTCGTCGATGCCCTTGTCGCCGGGCACGATCTGCTGGGCATCCTTCAGGTACTTCAGAGCCTGGTCGTGTTGGCCGAGGCGGAAACTGGCGATTCCGATCAAGAAGGCGGCCCTGCCTTTCATCGGCATGTGCCCGATCGCCAGGTCCTGCATGGCGCGACCGGCTTCCGGGCGCAGCAGGGTAAAGAGCTGGGCCTCCTTGCGCCGCATCGCCAGGATCCGTTGCTTCGCGGCTATCACGGCCGGGTCACGCACGGCCTCCGGACCGACCATCTCGATCACGATCTCCGCCGGACCGAAAAGGCCGGTGTCGATCATGTAGGAACCGAGGACCGTTCCGAATATCTCCTTGATCGGCCAGTTCGACGGCATTGCACTCTTGCGCAGCTCGTCGCCCGACATGCCCTCGCCGAGAAAGAGATCCTTCAGTATGTCCGCCGGCAGCGGATTGCCTGTAACCGCCTCGTCGAGCGTGATGCAGCTCTTGTCGCGCGTCACATACCCCGGCTCGCAGGCGCATCGGATGATGAGCTTGTTGCCCTCCTGGTGTTGTGACACCTCACGCGCGTGCGGCGGGCAGCGCTGCGCGTGGGCGGCGAGCGGCAGGCAGCAGAGGAGGCTTGCCGCCAGAACGGTCAGTCGCCAATTGGCGCGACACCGTAGTCTCTCTAGGCGAATCACGGGCATGCGGGCTCTCCCGGGAAAGGGGCTCATCGCGGCGACATCACGTCGTCCGGCTGCCCGCCATCGTCCTTGCCGTTCGGTCCGAATGAATAGAGGACGAGCCTGCCTTCGGAGTTGGGGGCATAGCGAAGGGGCCTACCCCAGCCATCGACCAGTTCGCCCGCGGCATTGACCGAGTCTGCAGGCAGCTTCACGTAGGGGTTGGCCGGATTCATCAATGCTTTTGCCAGGGCCTTCGCGCCGGATGCGGGAAAGTCGCCACGATCCATTCGATAGTGTTCCAGAGCCTGGCTCACCGCGTACAGGACCGACCGCGTGCTGTTGGCCTGCAGTGTCGTGAATGAAGCTTCGAGCTTGGCGCGCGCGCCCGGCTGATGTTTCGTCGCCAGCTCGAGGACATAGGCAAACACGGCCGACTGTGGTGCAGGCGGCGGGCCGGCGAGGTCGGGCCGTTCCCGTGCGATCAGGGCCTGCGCTTCGGTTGCCGCTGCGGCTGCACCGGTCTCATTGCCCGATCGGCGAAGGTCCGACCATTTGATCATGACCTTGACGATCCGCTTCTCCTCTGCAGGCGAGGCGAGTGCTTGCGAGGCGACGATCGGCGCGAGCAATGCAGCCATCAAGGCCCGCCATACGCAACGTGCCATCGGCCTCTGTTCGGCACGGTCGAGCAGGACGCCTGCATTCATTGTCCGGCCCCTTTGCGCAGTGCCGCCGCGCCGGCCTGGATCGCGGCATAGATCCTGTAGTAGTCCCGGCCGAGCTCCGCGAGCTTGATCGGACGCTCGCCCGGTGGCACGCGGGCGTTGAGTTCGAGCAGCGCCGCCCCGAGGTCGAGCAGGCCGGGATTCTTCAGAGCGGTGCCGATGTCATCGGCCTCGATCGACGGAAGGGTCATGCCCGATGGCCGCTCATGCGGTTCGACGGTCTCGAACCAGGTGATGCGTTGCCAGGGTCGGTCGGGCGGGCTCTGGTCTTCGCCGGGCGGCACGCCGACCTTGCCGTTCTTGTCCATGAAGATCCAGTTGCGGCCGATATGATGGACCACCATGCCGCGGGACCATGGCTGATCGCAGGGCCCGTCGAGACCGCTCGACTGCAACAGCTCCAGGCCCTCCTGCCAGAGGCGATGAGCCTGGCCTTTTCGATGCACGTGGTAGTTATGGATTCCCAGGCCCATCAGCATCATGCCCGCGAGGTTCTGCTCGCGCGGGCGCATGTCCGTCGGCGGCTGTGCCGTACAGTGCGCCGTCGAGGCAACCGGCGGAAGGCCACCGAAGCCGGGATGGACGATCTGGCCCGCACAGGCCCGCATGACCTCCTGCTGGCGGCACAGCATGAATGCCGAAGCGCGCGCCGCTGCAGGCACCGCGGCCGCACCGATGTCGAGCAACTCGCGCGCTAACTGCCAGCGGCCCGCCCGGGCGGTATCGACGGCGGCCGGCCCCAGCGCTTCGGGCAGGCCCTCGGGCGTCCGCCGTGCGATCAGCTTCAACGCGTCGACGTCGCCGGCGCTGGCGATCTGGCGCACGATGGCGATCTGAGCTGGCGCCCGATCGGCCCACGGAAGCCTCGCTGCGCTTTCGACGGCCAGCGCAAAGAGTTCCCGGCCGGTGGCCCCGCCCACCGCGGCCAGGTCGTCGATCTCGTCGAGGAGCTGGTTGGTGACCGCGGGTTCGGGCCTCGCGAGTTCGATGTAGGCCAGCATGTAGGCTGCCGCGAGCAGTGGCTTGCCCGCGAACCGCCACGCCCGCGAAGCCGAGAAATAGAGTTCGGGGTGCCCGTCGGTGTGCTTCAGCGCTTCTACATAAAGAGGCGCTGCGTCGCCGAATTTTCCCGCAGCCGTGGCTTCGTCAGCGCGGTCGACCAGGGCCTTGGCCTGCGGAGGCAGCACAGGTGTTGCCGGTGTTCCGGGGCCGGCAAGGTTCGCGATATCGTTCGCCACAGAGACGATGCTGGCCTCGATTTCGTCGAGCAGGGTGAAGAGGCCGAATCCCGGCAACAATCCCAGCCAGACAAGCGCCACGAATGCCACGAGCCAGCTTGCCAGCACGGTGGCGACAATCCGAAAGAAACGCTTGGCGAGCTTCATGGCGATGGCCGTGCCGTCGCGGGAGGTGGGGGTTCGGGAAAGCGAGGCCGCCGCGGTGCGGTCGGCGCCGACGTCACCATCTGGACCTCGATCTCGCGCACGGCGGCGCGAGCGGCTTCCTGTCGCGCGGGCTCTGCCTTTGCGGCGGTGCGAATCGCGTTGCCGTGCCTGGTTTCCAGCGCGGCCAGATCAGCCGCTGTAAGTGTCTTGCCGGGGTCGGCCTTCTTGCCGTCCGGCGCATTCGAGGCTGGTGGTGGCGCCGAACCTTCGACCGGTGCAGGTTGCTGCCCGACCTCGGTGCCGATCAGGCCCGGCAACGCGATTTCGACGGCGGTCGGCCGCCGGCCGCGTTCACGGTCCCAGAAACTGCTGCCGAGGCCGCTGGCCAGATCGTCGTTGGGATCGTTCTTCGCGCCGATGAGGGCCTTTTCTCCCCAGAAGGCTTCCGCCCATGCCATGCCGCCGGCCGATATTCCCTGACCGCCGAGCTTCCGGGCTGCTTTGCCTACGATCTCGGTGATCCATGCCGGGTCACCGGCCGTGGCGCGTCGCCTTGCCTCTTCCTGGGCGCGCCGCCGCGGGTCCTCCTGCAATGGCCGGTTGCGCTCGAGCGCGGCGATGTAGCCCGCCGCGGCCCGCGCGTCGGCATTGGTGGGATCGTAGTTCAGCGCCGTCTTGAAGCGCGCACGCGCTTCGTCGTAACGGCCGGCGCGCAGGAGATCGATGCCGGTCTTCACCTCGCGACGGGCCGTCGTCTTGTTGGCTTCGACCATCGCTTCTTTTCCGCGCTTCCAGACTGCAAGGCTCTCGTAGTTTTCTCGGGCATTCTGAACTCCCAGCGCTATCGCCTTGGCATAGGCCCCGAGCGCATCGTCCGTGCGTCCCTGGCGGCTGTAGACGATTCCCAGGTTGTTCCAGACGCCGCCATGGTTGGCGTTGTGCCGAAGGGCCTCGGCGAAGGCTGCCTCCGCGGCGCTCAGGTTGCCGGCGTTGAGGGCGGCATTGCCGCGCCTGAACGCGGCATCGGCGGCATCAACGGTCGGCGCCGTCGCGCCGCCGGTATTTCCGCCGCCGGTGTTGCCGCCGCCTTCGGCCCTTGCGCATTCTGCGGGCGTACTCACGCATTTACCGGGGATTTGACCTAGGGCAGGCAAAGCG
Source organism: Reyranella sp. (assembly GCA_030684475.1). Lineage (GTDB taxonomy): Bacteria > Pseudomonadota > Alphaproteobacteria > Reyranellales > Reyranellaceae > Reyranella. The sequence goes on from JAUXWB010000019.1 coordinate 8,068, forward strand.
CCCTGACCCAGCGCGAGAGTGGCGGCGGCTGCCGCAAGAACAGATTGGAGTCGCATGCTTCCTCCGTTCATCGCCGTCGCCGGTACGACGTATTGGGCGGGATCACCTTGACGCCGTGGGAGCCGACGATGGTGCGCGTGCCGTCACGATCCCTCTGGACCACCGTGACGCTGCCGTCGCGGCCGAGGATCGTTCGTTCGCGGGGCCACGTGGTATGCTTCTCGCCAGCCGGCGTTGCATTGTATCGTTCGACGGGTCGCGTCGCCGTCGATGCGGGCGCCCAGTCTCGGGAACCACCCGACCCCGTCGGCATTCCGTCGTCGAAACCGCAGGCGGCCGACATCGCGCAGGCCAGGAGAGCCGACACCCGCCGGACGTTTCCGAGACTGGTGCTCCGCGTCGTCGCTGGCATGGTCCGTTCCTCCGTTCCTCCCTGATGAGACGGACGGCGACCGGTATTTGCGTGCGACATGTCACGGGTCGTGGACATAGCGAAACCTGTCGCCGCCGCACCTGGGGCAATGCCCGCGCGCGTCGGGCAGGGGACGCGCCTCGGCGACCGGCGTGGATGGAGCGCCGCGACCCGTCATGTCGGCGAGGATGCGCTGGCCCAGCAGATCGTCGAGTTCCTGGCCGCATGAAGCGCAGGTGCAGGCGAGGCCGGCGAATACGCTCGCCCGGCGGGGATCGAGCGCGGGCAGGCCCTTGGCGGTGTCGGCGCAGGCCGCAGCCATGGCGCGCAGGTCGTCGCAGGTCCCGATCAGGCAGGCGCGCTCGCCTTGCGTCGTCGCAGTGAAGAAGTCGCCGATGGCATAGGCCTTGAGCCGTACACGGCCGAGATCGGTCTCGGCGAGTTCGCGGCCCGTTACCGGATTGACGAATCGGTCCGTGCCGCCGTGCCGCGCCCACCGATCGAAGCCGGCCCAGGCCGCGAGCGGGGCGAGCCCGGCCAGCCACCACGGTGAATGAAAGATGGCTGCCGCAACCAGCAGCGCCGCCATGAGGAGGAGGGTGAGCGGATTGGCGGTCATCGCTATGGCTGCCATGGCCGGAGTTCGAGGGCTCCATCGCGATTGTCGACCAGGATGGAGGAGGGCGGCTTCTCGCTTCGGACCAGCCGGGCGAGCTCGTCCGTCAGGGCGACCCGACTCGCCGACGGCTGGTCCGCACCAAGCATCGTCAGCAGTGCCGTCGAATCACCGGTGGGATTGAAGAGATACGCCTGCAACGCCCATTGCAGCTCGGGCGACATCTCGATTCGCGTAGCGCCGCCGCGCGCCGGACCTTGGGGCACCGTCGGCGCGCTCGCGACCTTCGCCGGTTCGACCGGGATCAGCGGCCGCACCATGAACAGGCCGACGACGCCCAGGGCCACAACCGCGGCCGCGACCCGGAGCCAGGCCTGCAGCGGCGCTGGCCGCCGATAGCCGGCGGCGGCAAGACCCGGTTGCCCGCCGTCGAGGCGACGTACGGGCGGCCGGTGGTGCAGGGTTGCGGAGAGTGCCTCCTCCAGGAGGCCGGCCGGCAGGCCGGCCATTCCCTGGCCGGTATCGGCGGGATGTCCGCGCCAGACCGCGGCACGGATCAGGCTGCGCTGCGCGGACGAGCCGTCGTCGTCGCCAAAACAGACGGATGCAAGATCACCGGTCGCTGCGGGCGGACCAACTGCCATGACAGCTTAGACGGACGGGTCGGCGAATTTTTCGACGCCGGCGGCCCGCAGTTCTGCGCGCAGCAGATCCTCCCACTGGCGCCGGCGGCGATAGATCTCCTCGACCGGCAGGCCCATCCGGTCGGCGATCTGCCGCGGCGGCAGCGCCGGTTCCGCCAGGAACCGGTGGCGCAGGTAGGTCCTTGCCTCGTCCGGGAGCCGCGCCAGGGCCGAGGACAGTGCCTCGAGTGCTGCCTCCTGCCGCCCGCGAGCCTCTTCGGCCAGCGCGATGTCCTCCGGGCTTGGCGCTTCGACCGGCAGGCGCCGCTCGCGCTCCTCACCGTCGGCCGATACCGTCGTCAGGCTGACGATGCGCGGGCGACCGCGGGACGGGGGATGTCCGCCGAGCGTCCTGTCGAGGCGCGTCAGTGCGGCCGCGATCTCGTCCTGCGGCAGGAGATTGCCCGCCTCGTCGCGCACCACCTGTTCGAGCTGGTCGGCCCGAAGACCCTCGACGTGGAGCAGCCGATGGATGCGCCGCGCCGTCGCGTCGAGCCGCTGCACGGCCTCCGGTTCGCGCCGCCGCCCCAGCCGTTCGCGCATCAGGTCCTCGGCGAGATTGCGTACGACGATGCGGACGTAGCCGGTGAAGCTGCCGTTGCCGCGGAACCGCCGCAGCAGGCCGCCGCGATCGTCCATCAACCGGACCTTGATATCCTGTTCGAGGTCGAGCGCGTCGTCGTCCGCCAGTCCGGCCAGGCGCACGCGCTCGCGGGCGATGCGCCCGATCTCGCCGCCATAGAGACTCTCGAATGCCGTCCAGCCGTCGCGTACGTCGCTGCCCAGCAGGAATGTCAGCTGCGCCGACATGAGGTCCGCCGTCTTGAACGACAGATACGATGTCATGGAGATGCCGGCTTTCCAGTCGCCGAGCGCGGCGCAATTGCCCGCATGGAGTCGCTGTGCGAGGTCGACGAAGGCGCGGCGGGCATCCTCGCCGCCATGCAGACGGCTGACGATCGAGAACAGCAGCGGCGACCAGCGACGAAGAAACGTCTCCCAGGCCACATCGCTGCCTTCGCGCACGGCGGCAAGCAGCGGCGCGTCCCCAAGCTCCGGCCCTGGTCGCGTACGGCCCATCTTCCCCCAAAAAGCCTGAACGCAGGAAAATAGTCCTATCTTCAGCCCCTAAGCGGCAAGCTGATAACCACTCTCACTCGGTTAATTCGGCGGTCGCGTCCGTCAAGTCGGAGAGGGAAAGGCGCCGGGCACGCGCCATTCCGGCTGCAGGTGCGAGCACAGGATGTCGGAAGATCTCGAGTGGGCGTGGGCGTTTCTCCTCGTCGAGGGTCCGCAGGCTCTGCAGGCGGCGGAGCGTCCGGCCCTCGCCCGCTGGCTCGACTCCTGCCCGCCGGACAAGCGGGCCGACCTCGTGCCGGAGACGCCGGACGAGGCCGGCCATGTGCTCGACTTCGCCTGCGACCTGCTGGCCGGTGACTTCGTCGGGCCCACCGCGCCTGCGGCAATGCTCGCGCTCGAAGCCTGCGAGGCGATTCTGGCGGCAGGCGATCCGCGCCGCGTCGCCGCGCTGATCGTCGCGGCGCACGCCGGCCTGCGTAGCGCGGGCGTTGCGGCCGACGCCGTCGAGGTGCTCCTGCCACCGGATATCGAGGCGCTGATGGCGCGCGCGCGTGCTCTCGCCCCGGGTGATCTCGCCGACTGGTCGGCGGTGATGCCGCTGCTCGGACGCTACGCGGATTATCTGTTCGCGGTCGGCTGCAATGCCGACGCCGAAGCTGCGCTGCGATTGATGTTGCAGCTCGTCGGGCCCTGGGTTGGGAGCGATGCCGCCCGTCACGCCGAGCTGCGCGAGAATCTCGCCGCCCTCCTGTCGGGTGACGGGCGTCACGACGAAGCCGAGAGCCTCTTCCGCGCCGCGCTCGAGATCCGCCGCATGGGGGGAGGCGATGCCGCCATCGGTCTCTGGCGCACCTGGCTCGGCCTCGCTGCCCTGCTCGCCGCGCAGTCGCGCCATGCGGCGGCCGAGGACGCCGCCGTCGAGGCACTGCAGACCGCCGCCCGCGCCTTCGGCGAGGATTCCCAACACGCCGCTGCGTGCCGGGGCCAGCTTCGTGTGATCCGCGCCGCCATCCTCCACGAACGTGAGGGCGGCCGTGTCTTCGGCGTTCTGCGCAGATCGACGGGCGATCGCTTCACGCGTGCCGTTTCGGCCCTGATGACGGTGGCCGACGCCACCATCGCCGAGGAGGCGGCTGACCTGCTGGTCGTTGCGGCGGCCAGGCTGCAGGCGCGCGCCGGCTGCGCGACGGCGGCGCTCGACCTCGTCGAGCGGCAGTTGCTCGCCCGGCGTATCGTCCCGGGCCTGATGAGCGACGAGGAGATCGGCGTCTGTACCGACGCCGTCGGTGCGCTGCTGGCGGAAGGCCGGACCGACGAGGCCCACCGAATTCTGGACCGCGGCTTCGACATTGCCGAACGGGCAGACGCCATTCAGGACGCGGACGACATCGGATTTGCCCAGCGCGACCTCATCAAGGCGATCGCCGCGCTCGACCATGAAGCCGCCGCCGCGTTGCTGCATGACGTGGTCCGCGGCGACGGGCTCTATCTCCTGCGCGAGCACGAGCTTGAGCGTGCCGTCGACCGTGGCGACCTTGCTGCGGCCGCGGCGATCGTCGCGGCCTGGGACGAGCGGTGGGGCGTGTCGGACGACTGGGTGCTGCGTCACATCGGTGCCATGGCGGCCACGGCTGGCGATCTCGCCCTCGTGCGCCGCATGGCCGACTGGCTGTTGCCGAGGGACCGCGGCTGTTTCGGCATTGAGGTGCTGCTGGCCGCGGGCCTTGAGGAGGAGGCGATGGCGGCGCTCGGTCGTATCGGGGTGGATTGGTCCTATGCCTGTGCGCTGGCCTTTTTCGCCGCGTACCATGCGAAGCGGGGAGACGCTGCCCGGTTCGCGGAGTTCGCCGCACTCTCCGTCGATCGGACGCCGGATGGGTTCCTTGAAGGCTCTGAGTTGCTGCGCCAGCTCGCCGTTGGCGCGCACGCCTGCCTGCCGCGCGCCAGGGCGCTCGCCTGGGCGGCGACCCATCTGCCTGCGAAGGTGCAGCGCTCCTTCGAGGCAATGTACGATTCGCATTCGTCGCCCGACGGACGGCGCGCTGCACCACCCGAGCTGCCTGCGCTCGCAGAGGCGATCGCGGGCCGGGATTGGGACGGCGCGCTGGCGGCGCTGGTACCGGCGTCGAACTTCTATTCCGATGTCGAACACGCCTCCCGACTCGCGGTCCCCGCCGCCGAGGCGGGCCGCCGGGACGTCGCTGTCGCCGCCCTCGACTTCGCGTTGGCCCGGCTGGTCGAGCCGTTCGACGGCAACGCGACGCGAATGACCATGAGCGTCGACGAGCTTCGTCAGCTCGCGGCCCGGCGTCTGGGCGAACTGGCGCGCGGCCTCCTGCCGGCAGACATGGCGGCTCGCTTCGCCGATCAGGCGTTCGCCCGCGCCGCGTCGCTCGCCGACCAGTCGGTGGCCGCTGCCCTCGTGGTTGCCGGCGGTATCGCTTGCCGACCCGGTCCGCCGCGCACTATCGCTCCCGTCGTCAGCGCAGGATGAGCCAGTCGCCCGCGAGCGCGATCGCGGCGGCTGCCACGACGCGCGGTGCGAGGTACCGCCCGGCGCCGGTGAGATCGTGGCTCCACTGCAGCAACAGCGCCGTCCCGAGCCAGGCTGCGCCGAGGCGCCAGGCGAAGGGAAACTCGAGCGGAAACGCGAAGGTCAGCAGCCCCGCAGCCGCGGCCGCGACGAGCGAAACGGCCAGGTTGCGCGCGCGCATACCGATGGCGGGCCAGGCATGGCGCAGGAAGAAGACCGCGGCGCCGGCTGCGCCGGTCGCCGCCCAGGCGATGCCCGGCGGCAGGGCCGCAAGTGCGGTTTCGATCACGGCGCCTTCTTCGGCCGCACTAGGTTGGCGCACGCCTCGCCCATCTGGGCGAGGAGCGGCCCTTCCGACGGTGGCACGGTGAGGACCTTCTCGCCGCCGGCCAGCTGGCGCTCGACCACTATCGGCCGGGTGCCAGCCGGCACCAGTGCGATCATCCAGGGGGTCGTGAAGGCCTGCGTGACGATCGCACCCGGCTGGGGCGCATGTTCGATCACGGTCACGACGTCGACGCAGGGGCGCTGTTCGTGCCCGGTCATTTCGAGGAAATAGCCGCCCGTGCGCCGCGGCCCCATCGTCAGGGCGATGCCGACATGGCCGTCCGGCAAGGCCCGCGGTGGAGGGGACTCCAGCAGGCTGCGCCACATCTTCGCCCACTCGGTCGCATCGCGTGCCACGAAGGCGCCCGCCGTCCGCATGCTCAGGTAGCCGCCATACCACACTGTCTGCGAAGTCTCGGCGTGGGCTGGCACCGCGGCCGACCCCAAAAGGAGAAGGAGAAGGAGGGGAACCCGGAAGAACTTGCTGCTGCGCATGGAGGAACCTTCTGGTTTGTCCGCTGTCCCTTCTGACGGACGGCCCGCCGGAATTGGAACGCATTCCGAATCAGATGGACGAGACACTCTGATGGCAGATGATCGGAAGATCTCCTGTCGCGAATTCTCGCCCTGTGGCGAAGCGTGTCTAGATCTTGGCCGAGAGCACCATCGATGGGGGCCTCGGCCGTCGCTAGAATCCTCCGTGGAAATCGCCGCCGCCATCGATGCACGTGCTGACTGGGCCGGCCATTTTTCAGTGCTGGAGCCCGGCCGGGTCAGGATGCGGCCTCTTGTTCGTTTCCGCTGAGGCGTCATCCACAAGGCATTGGCCTCTGCGCCGCCACCTGCCAGCAGAATGCAGGCAACGTCCTGCGCCAACCACAAGGCCTCCCTCGTGCTGGCAGTGCAAGCAGCCCCGCGAAACACGCGCGGCAGGAATGCAATAAGAAATTTGCAAGTTTGACAGGATTTTGCTAGGAAATTAGCTATCCTGGCGGGAGTGCGCTTCCGCCGTTCCTCTGCCCATCCGGCCCGCCCGCGCCCCGTTCAGGAGCGCGTCGGCGGGCTTTTTCTTTGTCCAGGGAGTTGCCCCATGTCTTCCATCAGGTCCGCCATCGTCCGCCGCCGCGTCACCGCCGCTTCGCCGAGCCCCGCAAAGCGCGCGGCCTGCCTGCGCCCCCTCGCGGAGAGCGGCCCGGTGAGCGTCGCCGCCCGGCGCGCCGGCAGCGGCTGCAACACCGTCCACCTCAGGCACGAGGCCTATCCGCGAAGACGACAACCGCCTGCCGATGTCTCCGCGGCGCACGCTGCGGCCGGAGGTTTCTGGCCGGCGGGCGCGCCCGTGAATTTCCGGACAGGCCCGGCCTTTCGGCTGTCGTTGAAAAGAATCGTCCGGTCCAGGCGGGCCGGCGCTTCGGGATTTTCCGGACAGACAGATTCCGGACAACTCGTGTCCGAAAAATCGGCCGCCGACGGTCCACGCCTGGGGGCCATGTCGGGCGAACAAACCGGACAACTCATGACAACTTCTGACAACTCCGTACGGGTGGTGTCCTTTCTGGCGTGCCTGAAAGGCCCGGTTTACGGGCGTTTTTCAGGGGCCGATTTTGAAAAAACGCGATTCGGGGCGATTGAACGTCAAAAGATGCTCATTCGACCCGTTCGGCGCGCCGTACGGCGCCGTCCGCCCCACGAGCCGGCGGTCTCAGCCGCGCCGGCCGGGCACCAGCGCCAGCCAGAGCGAGATCACGGTCGAGGCGATGGCGATCGCCTGCAGTCCCGACAGCGGCTCGTGCAGGATCACGATGCCGCTCACGATCGCCACGATCGGGATGGCGATCGAGGACAGCGCCGCCACCTGGGCGGGCAGCAGCTTGACCAGGGCGAACCAGGTGGCGGTGCCGAGCGCCATCGGGATGGCGCCGGTGTAGATCGTGGCGCTGAGCGCCTTGGCCGATGGCCAGTGCGTCGGCAAGCCGTCGATCAGGAGCATCCCGAGCGCGATCGGCGGCAGGCAGATCGCGACCTGCCAGAAGGTGAGCGAGAGTCCCATGCCGGGCCAGGCCGTGCGCTTCACGATGAAGGTGCCGACGGCCCAGCAGAAGCCCGCGAGCAGGCCCCAGAACAGGCCCCAGGGCGCCTGGGCATAGTCGCGAAAATTAGGCGCCATCAGCGCCACCACGGCCGCGGCGCCGATCATGATCGCGGCCAGCAGGCGGGGCGTGAGGCGCTGGCCGAACACCACGAAGCCCAGCAGCGCCACCCACAGCGGCATGGTGTAGGCCAGCACCGAAGCGTGGCCGGAGGGGATGTAGAGCACGGCCAGGGACGTCGCGATGTTCCACACGCCGACGTTCATGGCCGCGGCCGCGATCAGGATGGGCCACTTGCCCCTGGGCACGGCGAAGCTTTCGCGGCGGACGAGCAGGATCGCCGTCAGCATGAGCACGGCCACGCTCATGACGATGGTGCGGAAGGTCCACACCGGCAGCTCGTCGAGGGCGATGCGGAACAGCGGCCAGTTGGTGCCCCAGACGAGGGTCAGGGCGGCGAGCAGCGCCAGCACCTTGGGCGAAACGCCGGTCATGATGGGAAAGATCAGGCCTGGTGTTCGTCGGGCGCCAGCAGGTAGCAACCGTTGATGCGCCAGCTCCCGTCGGGCAACCGCGTCATCGGATAGACCGCGGTGACGGGCCTGCCGTCGGGCCCGACGACATGGACCTTCTGCGCGACCTCGCCGTGCAGGTCGACGATCTCGCGGAAGTCGAAGGTCTGCGGGCGATAGACCGGCCTGTAACCCTGGCGGACCATGTCCATAAAGACGTTGGCCTCGCCGAACATGCCCTGGATCATCGGCGAGGCGTAGCCGAAGGCGGCATTGCCATCGTCGCGGCGGAAGGCTTCGACCTGGGACTGGATGACGTCGCGGATGGCGGCCCGGTCGGCGGCCGAAACGTCGGGCTGCTGCGCCTGTGCCGACGCGGCGACGCCCAGGATCAATGTGAGGAGTGCCAGAAAACGAAAGGCCATGACCCGGGCCGGGTCGGCTACTGCAGCGGAACTGGCCGCCGGCCCGATACCGTGACCCGCTGCGCGCCGGGCGGGTTGCCGAGGCGGCCGAGGTTCACGCCGTAGGAGAGCGCCGCCAGGTTGGTGCGCTCGCGGGCGAGAAAGCCGTTCTCGCGGCCGATCTGGGCGTTGAGGTCGCCGATCAGGCGGTCGATCTGCTGCATCGAGCGCGTGGTTTCGCTCTCGATCGCGCGCAGGTTGCGATGGTCCTCGTCGACCGCGCCGCCGACCGCGAAGGTCGCGCGCACGTTCTCGAGCAGGTAGCCCGCGACCGACGCCTGGGTCGTCACCTGGCTCGCCAGCGAATTCAACTGGCCGACGCCCAAGGTGGCGGCGTCGAGCTTGGCTTGCGCGGCGTTCCACTGGCTCACCAGTTCGGGATTGCCCGGCGTCGTGCCGGTCTGCAGGCGCGACGTGATTCCGTTCACCAGGCCGGTGTAGGCGGCGGAGTCGCTCGCAAGCTGGCTGCGCGTCGCGTTGAGCTGGTTCTGCTGCGTGGCGATGGCGTTGTTGAGCGCAGCCTGGTCGGCGCGCAATTGCTGGATGCGTTGACGCACGGTCTGCGTGCCGGTCTGGCTGATCGCGGGATTCGACGATGGCGGGCTGACGGCGGGCGCAAAAACGCCACCCTCGTTGCATCCGCTCAAAACGACCGCCGCCAAGAGAAGCACGGATCGTTGGACTCTTAGCGCCATCGTTGGCCTCGAAACTGCCCTGGCATCATCAATTGGGCGCCTCCGCATCGGCCGACCAACAAACAGGCCAGCACGATTCAGGGCACCAGCCCCCAAATCCAGATGCCTGTGATGCTACTTGAAAGCAAGGGAAACCGACAAGCGGCGATTTCTTAGACGGCAGAGGCACTTGGACCGCATTGTGCACTGTTTTACGGGTGTTTCTGCGGGGCCCTCGACGGCTTGCAACGCGGGGACAGTTTCATTAGGGTGCGCGCCTTCTTGCCGGGAGCCTCGTGGGAGGCGCTTCGGCCGTGCGCCCGTAGCTCAACTGGATAGAGCATCTGACTACGAATCAGAAGGCTAGGAGTTCGAATCTCTTCGGGCGCGCCATTTCTTCCCGGTCTCCATGTTCAAGCCGATCCTCGACTACGTCGGCCTCCGCCGGCCCTACCGGTTCGAGCGGGCAATCCCGGCACTACTTGCGTTGCTTCTGTCGTTTGTTGTCGTCGGCTCCGCCGCATGGCTTGCCGCGGCTGACGAACTGACCGCCGGCGGCCCGCGGGCCGTCTACTTCCTCTACCTCCTGGCGCTCCTGGTCCTCGCGATCGCGCTTGTCCGCTGGCCGCGGCTGGCGGCGGCGCTGCTGGTCCTGGCGCTGGTCGACCTCGCGTGGGGCGTGGGCTCGCATGCCCTGCAGCGCGCCGGGTATGCCGACACGTCGCTGCTGCCGCCGGACGTCGCCGAGCCGGAACGCTTTCGATGGCATGCCCTCCTGCAGGCCGTCCCCATCCCGTCGGTGCAGGTCACCAGCCCGACCGGGCTGGCGATCAGCCACACCTCCGAGGGCACGCGCGGCCGCGATCCCGCGCCCGGCGCCCTCGACGGCCGGACGGTCGTGGCGACGTTCGGCGGCTCGACGACCTACGACATCGGGGCGGGCGAGGGCGATACCTGGAGCGATCGCCTGGGCGAGGCGCTCGGCCTGGACCGCACCTTTGTCGTGAACCACGGCGTGCCGGGCTACACCACCGTCGAGCACCTGCTCCAGACGGCATTCTACCAGACCAAGTTCGGCAAGCTGCCGCGCTGCGCGATCTACTACGTCGGCTGGAACGACCTGCGCAACGCCCACATCCCCGGTCTCGATCCGGGCTATGCCGACTTCCATCTGCCGAGCCAGGTCGACTCGCTCAAGGTCCGCCGGATCGGCGGCTCGCAGGTCACGATCTCGCCGCTTCTGACCATGCTGGCGCGCCTCGTCAGCGCCAACGTCGACACGGTGCGTTATTTCTCGGATCCCTACGGCCGCGAACCGGTGAGCGGCAGCGATCCCGTGCTGGAGGCGCTGTACGAGCGCAACATCCGGTCGATCTCGGCGATCAACCGCGCGCGTGGCGTGGCCACGATCTGGGTCGGACAGTTGCTCAACCGCGAAAGACTGCAAGGTGACGGGCGGTATGGCTGGCTGCCGCTGGTGCGGGACCGCGACCTCTGGCCGTTGCAGCAGCGGTTCAACGCGATTCTCGAGCGCACGGCAAAAGACCTGGGCGATGTCTACGTCGGAATACCGCCCGACTCCTTCACCGGGGCCGACTTCGTCGACAACGGCCACTTCTCGGCCGGGGGCGCGCGCCGGTTCGCGGAACGTCTGGCGCCCGCCGTGCGCGAGGCTTGCCGCTAGGCACGCGGGACTTTACTGGTTCGATCATGTCTTCCCTCCAGCGTGTCATCCTGATCACCGGCGCTTCCTCCGGCATCGGTGCGGCGACGGCCCGTGCGTTGGCCGCGCCGGCTACAGCCTTGGTGCTGCATGCGCGGAAGAACCGTGCCGGAGCCGAGAAAGTCGCCGATGCCGTGCGCGGTGCCGGCGCCGAAACCCTGATCCTGGAGGGCGACCTCGCCGAGCCGGGCACCGCCGGGCGTCTCGTCGACGAGACTGTCGGCAAGTTCGGCCGGCTCGACGTCGTGGTGAGCAACGCAGGCTTCGCCGACCGCCGGCCGATCGGTGAGGTCGACCGTGCCGGCTGGGATGCCAGTCTGGCGGCCATGACATCGGCCTTCTTCGATCTCGCGACCGCGGCCAAGCCGTGGCTGGTGAAGGCGGGGGCCGGCGGCCGGATGGTCGGCGTGTCCTCGTTCGTGGCCCATGCTTTTGGACGCGGCTTGATGACCTTCCCGGCGTCGGCCGCCGCCAAGGCGGGGATCGAGGCGCTGTCCCGCGCGCTGGCCGTCGACCTCGCGCCGTCGGGAGCCACGGTTAATTGCGTGGCCCCGGGCTTCATCGAGAAGGATGCCGGCGCCCATGCCGCCGTGCCGCGCGCCGGCGCGGAGAAGGTGAACCAGTCGATTCCGATGGGCCGCTACGGCAAGCCGGCGGAAGTGGCGGCGCTGATTGCCTTCCTCTGTTCGCCGGCGGCGAGCTACATCACCGGCCAGACACTCCACGTCAACGGCGGGCTGACGCTTTAGCGACGCTTCAGGGCCCGATCGAACGCACCAGGGCCACGACGTCGACGCCCTTGGCGTCGATGCCGAACCACTCGAGGTTGAGCGGGATCTGGTGATCGAGCATGTGGCGACCGTGATGGATCCTCCGCCCGTGCGCGCGGGCGCGCTGCAGCAGCGGCGTCTCGACGGGACTCATGATGACATCGGCCACCAAGGCCTCGGGATCGAGCGTCATCGGGTCGAACGGCAGGGGATCGCCGGGGCGCAGCCCGAGCGGCGTGGCATTGACGGCGATGTGGACGCCCTTGGGCGGCGTGGCCACCTCCGCCACCGGCACGTCGGGATAGTGCCGCAGCAGGCGATCGATCGCGATTTCCGCCCGCTCGGCGTCGATCTCGGTGACGAGCAAGCGTCCGACCCCGGCCTCGCAGAGGGCGGCGGCAATGGCGCCGCCGGCGCCGCCCAGGCCGATCAGCCAGACGCTGGCGTCGCGCACGCGATGGCCCTGCGCCGCGAGTCCGCGCACGAAGCCCATGCCGTCGGCGATATCGCCGGCCAACGTGCCGTCAGGGTCGCGGCGCACCAGGTTGACGCTGCCCGAAGCCTCGGCGCGTCGAGTGGTCCGCCCCAGCAGCGGCAGGATCCCGGTCTTGTGCGGAATGGTGACCGTGAAGCCGCCGAGATTGCGCATCTGGGAGAGCGCCTGGAGCATCACCGGGAGCAACTCGGCGCCACCATGGAACGGCAACCAGACGGCGTTGGCGCCGACCGCGGCAAAGACCTGCGGCATGATCCCGGTCATGCGCAGCTGGCGGATGGGATCGCCGATCGTGCCGTAGAGGCGGGTGGCGCCGTTGACCGGAAAGAGGCCGGTGAAGACGGGTGGCTCTGTCGAGGTCATGTTGCCCCAAAAAGAAAGCGGCGGGACTGCCGTCCCGCCGCCGATCTTGGCTGCGCCGGAGACGCCGCGCTAGATGTGCTTCAGGACATATTCTGCCGCGGACACCTCGAAGGCGCCGGGCTTTTCGACGAACAGATGCTTGATGACACCGTTGTCCACGACCATGGCATAGCGCTGGCTGCGCGTGCCGAGACCGAACTTCGAGCCATCCATGGTGAGGCCCATGGCGGTGGTGAACTCGGCGTTGCCGTCACCCAGCATCATGACCGCGTCGCCGGCCTTCTGCTCCTTGCCCCAAGCGCCCATGACGAACGCGTCGTTCACGGAAATGCAGGCGATGGTGTCGACACCCTTCGCCTTCAGAGCAGCTGCTTCGGCCACGAACCCGGGCACGTGCTTTGCTGAACAAGTGGGGGTGAACGCCCCTGGCAGCGCGAATACAACAACCTTCTTGCCGGAGGCAAAGATTTCTTCCGTGGTGACCGCTTTGGGTCCTTCCGGACCCATCGTGCGCAACGTGGCGCTCGGCACCTTGTCGCCAACTTTCGCCATTCTTCCGCTCCTTCAAATGCCGCCCGTGCGGCGGCTCCAACATCGGCGGACCCTAGGACGGAGCCCCTACTTTGTCCATTATGCGGCGCCTCGCCCTCATCGCCCGTCTTGACCTTTGACCGGACAATCCCCATGGATTTGAGCGATCATACAGCCATGCCCGGATCCAGTTCCCCCGCGGCCTCGTTGGTCGGCCGTTTCCTGGTTGCCGCGCCGTCCATGCCGGACGAGCGCTTCCGCAAGAGTGTGGTCTTTGTCTGCAAGCACGACGGCGACGGCGCGCTTGGCATCATCGTCAACAACAGCGTCGATGATCTTCCGCTCGGTCAGGTCTACAAGCAGCTCGGCATCGACGTGCCATCGGCGGAGGCCGACCGGCCGGTGCGGTTCGGCGGGCCGGTCGAGACGTCGCGCGGTCTGGTGCTGCACTCGGCCGACTACAAGCGCGACGAGACGCTGCTGATCGACGGCGGAATGGCGCTGACGGCGTCGCTCGAGATTCTCAAGGACATGGCGGGCGGCAGCGGGCCTCGGCGGGCGTGGCTGGCATTGGGGCACTCCGGCTGGGCGCCGGGCCAACTCGACCGCGAGATGCAGGACAACGCCTGGCTGGTGGTCGATGGCGACGCCGAGCTGGTGTTCGATGGCGACCTTGCCGCCAAGTGGCAACGCGCGCTCGATCGCCTGGGCGGCAAGGGCTCTCCTGGCGGGCGATTCGACCTGGCATCGTTCTCGCACCAGACCGGCCGCGCCTGAAAGGGTGTGGCAGGTGTGCGATTTGCGACCCCTGATTGAGCTTACAATCCCCAGGCAAACGGGCTTATAGGCGAACCTGCACCCCCGTGAACCTCCCTTCGCGGAGGGCGCGCGTACCCGGGACGCCTTCGCTTCCTCCCAACCCCTTCGGGAGTGAAGGCGTCCCGAACTTCCTTGGGAGACTCGCTACTCGGCTGCGGTTGCCTGGACAGCCGGCTGGCGATAGGCAGCAAGCAGGCTGGCCTCGCGCTCCTTGGCGACCTTCACGTTCTTCTCCTTCACGTGCCCGAAGCCGCGCATGGATTCCGGCAGTGCCGCGATCTGCAGCGCCAGCGCATGATTGTTCTGATCCAGCGTGGCAAGCAGCGTCTCGACGGTCGCCTGGTACTCGTCGATCAGCCGCCGCTCCATGCGGCGCTCGGCGGTGTAGCCGAAGACATCGAATTTGCCACCCCGCAGGTGCTTCATCGCGGCAAGCAGTCGGAACATGGGCATCACCCATCCGCCGTACTCACGTTTCTTGAGCTCTCCGGTGACGAGATCGCGTTCGGCGAACAACGGTGGCGCGAGATGGAAGGTGAGCTTGTAGTCACCCTCGAATTGCGCCCCGAGCTTCTTCAGGAAATCGCCGTCGCTGTAGAGACGGCCGACTTCGTACTCGTCCTTGTAGGCCATCAGCTTGTAGAGCGACTTGGCGACGGCCTCGGCCAGGCCGCTGCGACCGCGCGCCTTGTCTTTCTCCACCTTCGCCACCTTGTCGACGAAGGCCCGGTAGCGCTCGGCGTAGGCCTTGTCTTGGTAGGCCGCCAGCAGGTCGACCCGCTTGGCGACGATGTCGGTGAGGGTCCGCGCCACCTGCTTCTCGATCCGCAGTGTCGGCTTGGCGGCGGCCTGCACGGCCTTGAGATTGTGGGCGGCAAGCCGGCCCCAATCGAAGGTGCGCTTGCTCGACTCCACCGCCACGCCGTTCAGTTCGATGGCGCGCATCAGGGCTTCCAGCGACAGCGGCACAAGTCCCTTCTGCCAGGCGTAGCCCAGCATGAAGAGGTTGGTGGCGATCGAATCGCCCAAGATTGCCGTCGCGAGGCCGGTGCCATCGACGAAGGTCGATGCCTCTTCACCCGCGGCGTCGCGGATCGACTTCATCATCGATTCGGCGCCGAGATCCATGTCGCCGTTAAGCACGAAGGCCGCGACCGGCTGCATGTAACCGTTGATGACGGCCTTGGTGACGCCCTGTTCGATGCGCGACAGCGCCGCCGGCGCTGCGGCCACGACCATGTCGCAACCCAGGATGAGGTTGGCGCCGCCGGCCGCGATGCGCACCGCGTGCAGATCTTCAGGCTTGGGCGCCAGCCGGACGTGGCTCATCACCGCGCCGTTCTTCTGTGCAAGACCGGTGAAGTCGAGCACCGTGCAGCCCTTGCCCTCGAGGTGGGCGGCCATGCCGATCAGCGCGCCGACGGTGATGACACCGGTACCGCCGATGCCGGTGATGAGGATGCCGTAGGCTTCGCTCAGCGGCCGCAACGTGGGCAACGGCAGCGAGGCGAAGGGATCCTCCTGCACCACCTTCAGCTGCGGGCGCTTGGCTTTGCGGACACCGCCGCCATGCACCGACACGAAGCTCGGGCAGAAGCCGTTCACACAGGAGAAGTCCTTGTTGCAGTTGCTCTGGTCGATCTGGCGCTTGCGTCCGAGCTCGGTCTCGAGCGGCTTCACCGACACGCAGTTGCTCTTCTCCGAGCAATCGCCGCAGCCCTCGCACACCGAATCGTTGATGAACACGCGCTTGGCGGGGTCGGGGAAGGTGCCGCGCTTGCGGCGGCGGCGCTTTTCGGCGGCGCAGGTCTGGTCGTAGACCAGCACGGTGAGGCCGGGAATCTCGCGCAGCTCACGCTGGACGGCGTCGAGATCGTCGCGATGGCGGATCGTCACGCCCTCGGCGAAGCCGGGGTTCATGCCGTACTTGTCGGGCTCATCGGTCACCACGACGACGCGCTGGGCGCCTTCGGCCGCAACCTGCTTGGTGATTTCGGGGACGTTCAGCGGCCCGTCGTGCGGCTGGCCTCCGGTCATGGCGACGGCATCGTTGAACAGGATCTTGTAGGTGATGTTGACGCCGGCGGCGGCGGCCTGGCGGATCGCCATCAGGCCGGAGTGGTAGTAGGTGCCGTCGCCGAGATTCTGGAAGATGTGCTTGTCCGAGGTGAACGGCGCCTGGCCGATCCACGCCACGCCCTCGCCGCCCATATGGCTGATCAGCGCCGTTCGCCGCTCGGGCATCCAGATCGCCATGCCGTGGCAGCCGATGCCGGCCATGGCGCGGCTGCCTTCCGGCACCTTGGTCGAGGTGTTGTGCGGGCAGCCCGAGCAGAAGAACGGGGTGCGCGCCACTTTCTGCGGCGGCGCGTTCAGGAGCTTCTCCTTCGCCTCGAGGCGTGCGAGGCGCTGGTTCAGCTCCGGCGATTCGCCCCCATGCTTCATCAGCCGGCCGGCGATCACCATGGCGACGCCGGTCGGCGACAGTTCGCCTTCGCTCGGGAAGATGATGCGGCCGCTCTCGTCGGTCTTGCCGATGACCAGCGGACGTTCGCTGGCCGGCAGGTTGTAGAGCAGGCGGACGAGTTGGTCCTCGAGGTTTGAGCGCTTCTCCTCGACGACGATCACTTCCTCGAGGCCATGGGCGAACCGCTTGGCGCCTTCGGGCTCCAGTGGCCAGGTGACACCCACCTTGTAGAGGCGGATACCGAGCGCCCTGGCACGCTCGTCGCTGATGCCGAGATCCTCCAGCGCCTGGCGCGTGTCGAGATAGGCCTTGCCGGTGGTCATGATGCCGATGCGCGCGCGGGGTGGGTCGATCACCATCTTGTCGAACCCGTTGGCGCGCACGAAGGCCTTCACCGCGTCCATCTTCGGACCATGCAGGCGGCGCTCCGCCTCGAGCGGCGGATCGGGATTGCGGATGCCGAGGCCGCCGGGCGGCAGCTGGAAATCAGTCGGCAACACGATCTTGAGGCGCTCAGGATCGACCCATACCGAGGCACCCGACTCCACGGTCTCGGAGATCGCCTTGAAGCCCACCCAGCAGCCCGAATAGCGCGACAGGGCAAACCCCAGGATGCCGAAATCGAGATACTCCTGCACGTTGGCGGGATTGACGACCGGGATCATCGCCGCGGCAAAAACCTGCTCGCTCTGGTGCGGCAGGGTCGAGGACTGGCAGCCGTGATCGTCGCCCGCCAGCGCGATGACGCCGCCATGCGGCGAGGTGCCGGCGGCATTGCCATGCTTCAGCACGTCCATCGAGCGGTCGACACCCGGGCCCTTGCCGTACCAGATCGAGAAGACGCCATCGACGGTGGCGCCGGGGAAGAGATTGACCTGCTGGCTGCCCCACACCGACGTGGCCGCAAGGTCCTCGTTCAGGCCCGGCTGGAAGTGGATGTTGTTTTCTTTCAGGTAGCGCTTCGCCGTCCAAAGCGCGTTGTCGTACATGCCGAGCGGCGAGCCGCGATAGCCCGAGATGAAGCCGCCGGTGTTGAGTCCCGCAGCGAGATCGCGCTGGCGCTGCATCATCGGCAGGCGCACCAGCGCCTGGATGCCGGTGAGGTAGACGCGGCCCTTGTCGAGCCGGTAGCGGTCTTCGAGGGCGTAGTCGCCGAAAACGAGAGGAACAGGGGTGACGGCAGTGCTCATCGCGGAAGGCCCTCCGGAAGCGGCGGCGTGAACGGGCGTTTATCCGCCGGCAGCATAGCGGGCCGAACCGCCGGCGGAAAAGGCTATCGATCGTCCGCCGGGCCGAATTTCGCTGATGGCTGGATGAGCTAGTTTGTCGGCTTCCTGCCCGCCTTGTAGTTGGCGACAGCCGCCTTGAGCATGCGGTACTCGGCGCAGCCGAACACACAGAGGGAGTCGAGACGCGCCAGATGCTGCTCGGCCTGCGCCGGTTGGTCGAGCATCAGATAGGCTTCGCCGATGTACTCGTGCGCCCCGAGATGTCGCGCGTCGATGGCGAGCGCCTGTTGGTAGTACGGCAGCGAGCCGGCGGGATTGCCGGACTTGCGCGTGGCGAAGCCCATCAGGTTGTAGGCATTGGCGTTCTTCGGGTCCCTGGTGACGACCTGCTGCAGGAGGGGCAGTGCGTTGGCGTAGTCCCGGGCCTCGATCATCGCCTTGGCGCGCGCATAGTTGGGGTCGGCGGGCTTGGCGGCGGGCTGTTCCGCGCTGCCCCCCGCGGCGAACGCACCGGCCGTCAGCCCGAAGCCGAGAGCGGCAATGATGGCGAATAGGGTCGAGCGCATGGTCTGTCTCCTAGCTTGGCAGATTGTTGCCTCAGGATGGTCCGGGGCAACGAAATTCTTATGACATTGCCGTGAGATTGGCGGCGCTCTTGAATGCGCGCACGGCCAGCCGGCCCTGACGCCCCCGGATTTCGACGTCGTGGCGCGGGGCCGTCGGGAGATCCACGCCGGCACTGTCCAGCAGTTCCTGGGATACGACAAGCTCAGCCCCGAACTCCTTGGTCAGCGCCTCGAGGCGACTGGCGGTATTGACGGTATCGCCGATTGCCGTGATCTGGGCGGCGCGTTCGTAGCCCATCTCGCCCACGATGGCCGGCCCGGCATGCAGGCCGATCCCGATCCGCAGCGGCAGGTCGAGATCGCCCGACATCGCTTCGTTCAGGTCGTCCAGGGCCAGCGCCATGCGTCGCGCGGCATCAAGCGCCTGCCGGCAGGCCGTCTGGGGGTCGCCGGTGAGGCCGAAGATCGCCATCACGCCGTCGCCGATGAATTTGTCGACACGGCCGCCGGCGGCTTCGATCGCCTGCCCGGTGGCTCGGAAATACCGGTTGAGCAGGAACACTACGTCGTAGGGCAGTTTCCCCTCGGAGATCGACGTGAAGCCGCGGATATCCGCGAAAAGGATGGCGACGTAGTGTTCGCCGCCGTGGGCCTGCGGCTGGCGGCGATAGGCCTCCACCGGGCCCGTCGATGGCGGCAGCAACGGCGTCACCCGATAGCGGCCGGGCGGCGGTCGGAGCTGGCAGGCGAGGCGCACGTTGGCCGGCGCGCCCACCCGGGCCAGGACCTTCTGCTCCTCCGTCGAAGCCGGCGGCAGCTTGGCGTGATCCTCGCCACCCATGCGCACCCTGCAGGTCGAGCAGCGGCCCCGTCCGCCGCACACGGAGGCATGCGGAATTCCGGCGATGCGACTCATCTCCAGAACGGTGGGGCCCGTCGCATGGGAGGCCGTCCGGCGTTCGCCATAGCTGAGATGAACGACGCCCGCGCGACGCTGCCAAAGAGTGCGGATCGGATGAGCCAGGATCAGGGCGACGAGCAACCCGAGCGCCGAGAATTCAAGAGTACCGGCGATCGCATAGAGCGTGGCGATCTGGGCCGCCGTCGGCGCCCGCGCGCGGGCGAAGAGTTCGTCGAGGAAGCCCGGGCGCTGGGCAAGTTCGGCGACGTCACGAAGCGCGATCCCCGCGCCGGCAATACCCGCGATCGGAACCAGCAGGGCGAAGGCATAGAGCAGCGGCAGCCACGGTCGGTACCACGGCCGCAGACGCCAGGCGAAGTGCAGTCCGATGCAGGCATGCAGCCAGACGACGAGAGGCAGCGAAAACTGGCGCGCAACGGCTGTCCAGTCGCTGGCAACGAGCGACCCGAGGACCCAGGGATAGCCCGACTCGACATTGTAGAGTTCGTGCGCGAGCCGCGTGCCGATGACGTGGATCGCGCCCAGCGGCACGATCGATGCGCCCAGGATCCATTGTGCCCATTCCCAGCGTGACAGCCGCAGTGTCTGGCGCCGGTAGAGCGACCACAATGCCAAGCAAAAATGGGTCAGCAACGCGCCGTAGAGAACGACCTGGCCGATCGGGTTGTGCCAGATGAACACGAACCAGATCCGGCCGGCCTCGAGCACGCGTAGCGAGATCAGGCCGAGCGCGTGATTGAGCAGATGCGTGACAACGTAAAAGAAGAGGACGTAGCCCGACCACAGGCGGATCCGTCCGGTCATGGCGCTATCTCAGGAGCGGCAACACCGCCTCGGCCGGCCGGCCGATCACGGCGCGTGCGCCCACCACCACGATGGGCCGCTGCAGCAGGATCGGATGGGCGGCGATCGCGCGGGCAACGTCGGCCTTGCCAAGGTCCGCCTTCTTCTTCCGCAGGGCCTTGAACTCGGGCTCGCCGTCGCGGATCAGGTCGCCTGGATCGCCACCGACGAGATCGATCAATCTCTCGATCTCGGACTTGCTGGGGGGCTGTTTGAGATACTCGCGGATTGTGGGCTCGACGCCCTTCTCGTGCAGCAGTTCGAGCGTCTGACGCGACTTGCTGCAGCGTGGGTTGTGCCAGATCGTGATCGTCATGCCGAAACTCCCGGGCAGACCATGGCCGTGCGATCAGGTTTCGTCCAGCGCATCGGGGGAGACGGCATCGATCACCTTCCTTGCGACTTCATAGGCGAAGCCGGCGCGGGCCATGGTGGCGAGATCGCGGAGGCGATGGTCCTTTCGTTGCTCCGCTGGGCGGTAGGGGCCGAGCCGCCGTCGCCGCGCCAAGGCGGCAGCCGCGCGCTGTTCGCGCTGGGCCGGCGTCGCGTCGAGCTCGACGTCGAGGCCTTCCATTGCCTCGTCGAGCGTGTCGCCGTCGACGCCGGCCATCTTGAGCTTCTGGCGCACGAGCCGGCTCGAGGTGCCGCGTCGGTGCAGCGAGCGCGCCTTGGTCTGGGCGAAGGCCTTGTCGTCGATCACGCCGGCATCGACGAATTTGGCGACGATGGCGTCGATCGCCTGGCGCACGTTTTCCATCACCGGCGCTTCGAGCATCTCGGCTCTGCGCACGCGCCGGTTCAGAACGCGTCGCAGGCCTTCAGCCGTGCTGGGATAGCGCTCGAGATAGTACGTCGCGGCGTTCTGGAGATATTTCGCGGTGATCGGACGCGCGACCCGTTTCACCGCTCAGCCTCGGAGCGGAATGCCGACCATCGCCTCCAGCTCGGCGATCGCCTGGGCGGGATCGCCGACCTTGATGGTGCGCATGCCCATGGCGCGCGCCGGCTTCAGGTTGATGCCGAGATCGTCGAGATAGATGCAGGCCTCCGGCGCCACGCCCAGCAGATCGCAGGCGTGGCGGTAGATTTGCGGGTCGGGCTTGCGCAGGCCGAGTTTGCTCGATTCCACGACATGCTCGAACAGCGTCATGATGTCGGCGACGGCCTTGGCCTTCTCCGGGCTGCGTGCCATGCCCGGACCTTCGCCCGACTTCATGTTGTTGGTGATGCAGGCCACCCGGAAAGCCGCCTTGCAGCGCCGCAGCGCTTCGACCATCTGCGGCCGAATGTCGCCGCTCAGTGCCTGCAAAATCCTCCAGCCGTCGACCTGATGGCCATGGTGACGCGCCTCTTCCTCGAACAGGGCGACGAAGCCTTCGAGGGAAACCTCGCTTCGTTCCATTTTCGCCCAGGCATTGGTGTCCGGATTGCGCGCATTGAGGCCGCGGATGAAATCTTTGGGAAGGCCGGCCTCGGTCTCGTAGCGGTTGAAGGCCTCGAAGGGGCTGCTGAGAATGACCCCACCGAAGTCCCACAGGACGGCGCGGGGGGAATTTGCATGGCTCGTATTCATGGTGGTGCGACCGTGTTTACCTTGTTCCTGCCCTAGTCGGCCCTTATCTCACGCCCTCCATAGGCGACGCGTTGGTCGTTAGCCACCGTTTGCCGTCACTCCGGTTAGGAACACGAAATGAGCGAAGCAGCGGTCATGACGCGCGGCAACGCAGTGGTACACGAAGGCGATAGCAGTGCGGTTGGAACGGGTCGTTCAGACGGGCGCAATCGGCGTGCGGTCGAAACCCGCCGCAAGGTGATTGCGGCCGCCAAGGCAATGATCGCGGAGACCAGCACGGCCCCGACGGTCGTGGCGGTCGCCAAGAGGGCGGATGTCTCGGTCCGCTCGGTATTTCAGCATTTTGGCGATGTTGAGTCACTTTTCGTAACTGTCATGGATGCGATCCGACAGGAGATCGTCGTGCCGCCGCCCGGCTCGAGCAGCCGTCCGCTGTCGGTGCGCATTGCGTCGGTCGTGCAGAACCTGGCCGAAATCTTCGACAAGATCGTCCCCCTGCGCGTGGCCGCCGGGCAGTTCGCCGGCCATCCGGCGCTGATCGAGCGCGCCTTGGCGTCCAAGCAGGAGCTGCGCGCCGCCACTTTTGAGGCTTTTGCGCCCGAATTCGGCGTTCTGGGCGAGCCGGCCCGCGAGGAGCTGGCCGATGCGATCGGCGCGGCGCTTTCACTCGATGCATGGATCGTTCTTCGTCGCCGGGATGGCCTCAGCTTCGAGCGTGCGATGGCGGTCTGGCGCCTGACCCTGACGGCCCTGCTGGCCCATCGCTTCGCCACGACCGCGGCGGAATAGCCCCTCAGACAGTGCCAATTGACTTGGCGATTGGGATCAGGGACTTAAGAGCCCCTGTCCGGACATTCCAACGCGTTGCAAATGGCGACCAGCCAGCTTCATGAGGACTTTTCGCGGGAGGAGCACGTCAAGGCGGGCTCCGACCGCGGTTTCGGGTTCGTTTTCGCCGGCTTTTTCGGCATCGTAACCGCGATATCGCTATGGCGGAGCGGCTCGACCTGGCATTGGGCGCTGCCGCTGGCGGCTGCGTTCCTGCTGGTGGCGCTGGCCTATCCCCGCCTGCTGGGCCCGCTCAACCGGCTGTGGCTGAAGTTCGGCCTGCTGCTCTACAAGGTCATGAATCCACTCGTCCTCGGTCTGCTGTTCTTCGTGACCATCATGCCGATCGGCTTGGTCATGCGGGCGTTCGGCAAGGATTTCCTGCGGCTGCGGCTCGACGGCAGCGCCAAGAGCTATTGGATCGACCGCACCCCGCCGGGGCCGCCGCCGCAGTCGATGCGCAACCAGTTCTGATCTCGAAAGGACCGAGCCATGGGCTCCATCATCGTCGAACTCTGGGCCTTCATGCGTGAGCGCAAGAAGTTCTGGCTGCTGCCGATCATGATCATGATGGTGATCTTCGGCAGCCTGATCGTGCTGACCAAGGGGTCGGCGATCGCCCCTTTCATCTACACCCTGTTCTAGGCAGTCGGGCCCCTCGCATGCGGGTACTGGGCATCTCGGCGTTCTATCACGACAGCGCTGCCGCGCTGATCGAGGATGGCCGGCTGGTCGGCGCGGCCCAGGAGGAGCGCTTCACCCGCAAGAAGCACGATTCGGGCTTTCCGCAGAACGCCGTGCAGTTCTGCCTCGATCGCGCCGGCCTCAAGCTGGCCGACGTCGACTACGTCGCCTTCTATGACAAGCCGTTCCTGAAGTTCGAGCGGCTGCTCGAGACCTATCTTGCCTACGCGCCGCGGGGCTTCACTTCCTTCCGCATGGCCATGCCGCTGTGGCTGAAGGAGAAGCTCTTCCAGAAGATGCTGCTGCGCGACGAGATGAAGCGGTGGGAGCCGGACTTCGACTGGCAGAAGCGCCTGCTGTTCGGCGAACATCACCAGAGCCATGCCGCCTCGGCGTTCTTTCCCTCGCCGTTCGAAGAGGCTGCCGTCCTGACGATGGATGGTGTCGGCGAGTGGGCGACCACGTCGCTGGGTTACGGCCGGGGCAACAGCCTCGAGATGCTGAAGGAACTGCATTTCCCCCATTCCCTGGGGCTGCTCTACTCGGCCTTCACCTACTACACCGGCTTCAAGGTCAATTCGGGCGAATACAAGGTCATGGGACTGGCGCCCTATGGCGAGCCGCGGTTCAAGGACCTGATCCTCGACAAGATCGTCGACCTCAAGGAGGACGGCACTTTCCGCCTCGACCAGTCCTACTTCGACTATTGCGCCGGCCTGCGCATGACGAACGACAAGTTCGCCGATGTATTCGGCGTCAAGACGCGCAAACCCGAGGAAGAGCTGACCCAGATCCATATGGATCTCGCGGCGTCGATCCAGGCCGTCACCGAGGAGATCGTGCTCCGGCTCGGCCGCTCGGTGCGCAAGGAGACCGGCGCCAAGAACATCTGCCTGGCCGGCGGCGTGGCGCTGAACTGCGTCGCCAATGGCAAGCTCTTGCGCGAAAACGTGTTCGACAACATCTGGGTGCAGCCGGCGGCCGGCGATGCCGGCGGCGCGGTCGGCGCGGCGTATGCCGCCTATCACGGCTTCATGGGCCAGCCGCGCAAGCTCAATGGCCATATGGACGGCATGGCGGGTTCCTATCTCGGCCCGGAATATACGGATGACGAGATCGCCGAGCGCCTGACGGCGGCCAAGGCCAAGTTCACCCGCCTCGACCACGCCCAGATGATCGACCAGACCGCGCAGGCGCTGGCCGATTCCAAGGCCGTGGGCTGGATGCAGGGCCGCATGGAATTCGGGCCCCGTTCGCTGGGCGCGCGCTCCATCCTGGGCGACGCCCGTTCGCCCTCGATGCAGAAGACGCTGAACCTCAAGGTCAAGTATCGCGAGTCGTTCCGGCCCTTCGCGCCGGCGGTGCTGCGCGAGGATCTCGGCAAGTATTTCGACATCAAGACCGACAGCCCCTACATGCTGATGGTGGCGCCGGTGAACGAGGATCGCCGCCGCGCCATGACCGCGGCGGAAGAGGCGCTGTTCGGCATCGACAAGTTGAACGTGCCGCGCTCCGACATTCCGGCGGTCACCCACGTCGACTATTCGGCGCGCATCCAGACCGTGCACAAGGAAACCAACCCGGCCTTCCACGAACTGCTTGAATCGTTCAAGGCCAAGACCGGCTGCTCGGTGCTGGTGAACACCTCGTTCAACGTGCGCGGCGAGCCGATCGTCTGCACGCCCGAGGACGCCTTCCGATGCTTCATGGGCAGCGAGATCGAGGTGCTGGTGGTCGGCAACTGCCTGCTGCGCAAGGAAGACCAGGATCCCGCCCTGAAGCTCGACTACAAGAACGCCTTCGAGCTCGACTAGCCGGATGAAGGCGCTCCTCATGCGCGCCATCGTTTGTGATCGCCTGAGTGACCCACCGGGCGATCCTTCCGTCCTGAAAGTGGCGGAGCGGCCGATCCCGCAACCCGGGCCGGCCGACGTGCTGATCAAGGTCGGCGCCGCCTCGGTCAATTTCCCTGACGTCCTGATGCTGAGCGCCGGCTATCAGCACAAGCCCGAATTGCCCTTCATTCCGGGCATGGAAGGCGCCGGCACGGTTGCGGCGGTCGGCGCTGAGGTGACGACCTGGCGGACGGGCGACAAGTTGATCTTCGGCGTGCGTCCGGGCGCCATGGCTGAGTATGTGCGCGTGGCGGCAGGCGGCAATCTGCTGCGCCTGCCCGAGGGCTGGTCCTTTGCCGAGGGCTCGGCGTTCCGCGTCGGCGCCACCACGGCCTACCATTCGCTGATCCATCGCGCCCAGCTCAAGCGCGGCGATGTCCTGTTGGTGCACGGCGCCTCCGGCGGCGTCGGCATGGCCGCGGTCCAGCTCGGCCGCCATCTCGGGGCGCGCGTGATTGCCACCGGCGGTGACGATGCCCGGCTTGCCGTCGTGAAGGCGAACGGCGCGGATGACGTGGTGAACTATCGCACCAGCGACTTCGTCGCTGTCGTCAAGGCCATGACCGATGGCCGCGGCGCTGACGTGATCTACGATCCGGTCGGTGGCGAGGTTCTGGAAAAGTCGATACGCGTAGCGGCCTATGGCGCGCGCCTGCTGGTGGTGGGCTTCACCTCGGGTGGCCCGAGCAAGATCATGTCCAACCATGTCCTGATCAAGGGCCTCTCGATCCTGGGCGTGCGCGCCGGCGAGACGATCCGGCGTCATTCGCCCGAGCTCGGGGACGACTACGTCGAGGAACTGCCGCGCCTGGCCGGTCTCGGCGTCATGCGGCCGCACATCTCGCATCGCTTCCCGATGGAGCGTGCAGCCGATGCCTTCCGCGCCCTGATCGACCGCAAGGTCGTCGGCAAGGCGGTGATCGAGATGCCAACCTGACCGGGTGAGCCCCGGCCTAGCGCGAGAAGAAGATCGTCACCTTGCGGTCTTCCACCGAGGCATTGCTGCTGCCGAGGTTCATGTTTCCGAACGCCTCGGGGTCGGCGACGATATAGAGGTGATTGGCCGGAACACCGTCGCGGATCATCTGTGCCGCGACGGCCTGGGCGCGCGATCGCGCCAGCTTTTCGTTGAATACCTTGTCACCCAGCTTGTCGGTGTGGCCGATCAGGCAGATCACCGACACCTGCCGTGCCTTGGCCGTGGCCGCCGCCTGGGCGATGACGGGCTTGTCGGCGGCCCGCAGTTGGGAGCTGCCGAGGTCGAACATCACCCATGCCGGCGGTGGCTGGTTGGCGCCGCCGCCTCTCGGGCAGGAGCCGACGGTCTGGGCGAAAGAGGGGGCGGCGGCGAAGAGGACGCCGACCGCGGCAAGCACACCTAATTTTTTCACCTGAGCTCTCCCTTGAGGGCCATTTCGACGAAGGGTAGACGATCGTTGCCGAAGAACATCATATCGCCCACGAAGCTCGTTGGCGCGCCGAAGACGCCACGCGCCACCGCTTCGTCGGTCGTGGCCTTCAGCCGGTCCTTGACGTCCTGGTCCTGGAGGCGGCTCCCGAATTTGGTCGCGTCGAGGCCCGCTGCCGTCAGCACCGACGCCACTTCGGCCATGTCGTTGAGGTTGCGGCCATCCACCCACATCGCCCGGTAGATGGCGGGATGATAGCGCTCGAAGAGACCGTCGATCTGGGCTGCCGCGGCGCCGCGCATCAGGGCCAGGGTATTCACTGGAAAGAACGGGTTGCGCTGGAAGGGCACGCCGTAGTGCAGGGCCCACATCGGCATGTCGAAAGCGCTCCACGTCGACTTCTGCGCCACCGTCATCGGCGAGGCATTGCCGGTCGCCTTGAAGACGCCACCCAGCAGCATCGGCTTGCGGACCAAGGTGGCGCCGGCACGCTTGGCGATGGCCTCGACCTGCGTGTCGGCCAGGTAGCTGTAGGGACTGCCGTAGTCGTAATAGAATTCCAGTGTGCGGGTCATGCGATCCTCTCGTCTTGTGGCAAGCCTGCGCTGCTTCTAGCTTGGCGACAAGAAAAGATAGGGAAGGAATGCATGAGCCGCGTTGCCGGCAAGGTCGTACTGGTGACGGGTGCCGGGTCGGGCATCGGCCGCGCCACGGCGAAGCTGCTGGCGGCCGAGGGTGCGACCGTGATCGTCACCGACGTCAACCGGCCGGGCGGAATGGAGACGGTTCAGCAGATCGGCGGACGCGCGCGTTTCGAGGAACAGGACACCTCGAAAGAGGCCGACTGGAAGCGGATCATCGACGACATCCTGGCGCGCGAGGGCCGGCTGAACGGCTTGGTCAACAACGCCGGCATCGCCGGGCCGTTTCCGTCCACTTTCGAGAGCGAGACAGTCGAGCAGTGGCAGCGCATTCTCGCGATCAACGTCCAGGGCGTGTTCCTCGGCTGCAAGCATGGTGTGCCGGTGATGCGTCAATCGGGCGGCGGCTCGATCGTGAATCTGTCGTCGCTCGCCGCCTTCCTCGGCACGCCCGACCTCTCCGCCTATGGCGCCAGCAAGGGTGCGGTGCGGCAGTTCACCAAGACCGTGGCCATCGACTGCGCCCGCAAGGGCTACAAGGTGCGCTGCAATTCGGTGCATCCCGGCGTCATCCTGACGCCGATGGGCGCGGGCATCATGCCCAACGACAAGGCCAAGGAGCGGGTGCGCCGCAGCATCCCGATCGGCGATTTCGGCGCGCCGGAGGACATCGCCTATGGCATCCTCTACCTGATTTCCGACGAATCGCGCTTCATCACCGGCACCGAACTGGTGATCGACGGCGGCATGAACGCGATCTGACAACGGAGCAGACGATGCACCACGCCGACCAGGTGGCCTATATCGAGCGCATGCACGCCATGGCGCGCGCCAACGCGCGCGACGACGGGCAGGTCAGTCACACGTCGGTTGAGGAGTATTTCGACATCGCCCGCTTCGAGCGCGAGAAGGCCTTGCTGTTCCGCAAGTATCCGGTCGTGGTCGCGTTCTCCGCCCAGCTACGCAAGCCCGGCGACTTCGTCGCCAACAACGACGCCGGCCAGCCGATCCTCGTCACCCGCGGCACCGACGGCAAGCTGCGCGCCTTCCTCAATGTCTGCCGCCACCGCAGCGCCACCGTGGAACTGAAATCCTGCGGCTCGAACAAGCGCGCCTTCGTCTGCCCCTATCACGGCTGGAGCTACGACCTGACCGGCAAGCTGGTCGGCATCACCGACGGGGCCTGGTTCGGCGAGGTCGATCGCGCGACGCATGGACTACGTGCGCTCGCCGTCGCCGAGCGCTGCGGCATGGTCTTCGTGGTGCCGACGGCGCTCGAATTGGGTCAGAGCGCCGACATCGACATGGATGCCTTTCTCGGACCGGTTAAGGCCGATCTTGCGTCCTGGGACATGCATGGCTGGGAGGTGCACAGCACGACGCCGATCCGCCCGCGCATGAACTGGAAGCTGGTGATCGACACCTTCCTCGAACTCTACCACTTCCGTTACCTGCACGGCGCCAGCGTGGCGCCGCTGTTTCTCGACAACATTACCGCCTACGAACGTCGCGAGCGTCATTCGCGCTTCGCCGTCTGCAGGCCGTCGATCCTCGAGGTGGAGAACCAGCCGCGTGAGACCTGGCAGCTCCGCGATCATGCGGTCGTACTCTACAACCTCTTCCCCAACACGGTGCTGGCCTACACTCAGGATCATTGCGGCGTCTTCACCAGCTTTCCGGTGTCGCCCGACGAAGCACTGATCAACGTCTCGGTGCTGGTCGACCCCGTGGAGCGGGCGAAGAAGCCGGAAAGCTACTGGAAGACCAACCAGGACCTGATCCTGGCCGCGCTCGCTGAGGATTTCACGGTCGGCGCCAGCGTTCAGGCCAATTTCAGGAGCGGCGCCAACCGCGTGCAGACCTTCGGCAAGTTCGAGAAGGCACTGGGCTGGTATCACCAGGAAATCGACGCGGCGCTCAAAGCGCCGAAGGCGCTTGGCGGCGTGTAGCGCTGCAGGGAGCGTAGCGACCGAAGCGCGGGCGCCGCGCAGTGCAGAAAGAATGGCGATGCCGAAGCCTGAGCGCCATTCTACCGCGCAGGCTCTCGCGCTTCAGTGGCTTGGTTACAAGCCACGAATTACAAGCGCTGCCGCCCGCCGGCGCGACTTCGACGCGCCTACTTGATGTTCACCTGGTAGCTGAGCTTGTCGCCGTCGGTGACGGTGAGCTGGGTGAAGCCCAGCATCTTCAGCAGGTCGAAGAAATTCGCGTCCTCGGCCACTGTGCGCTCCTGGAAGAACGGCGACAGCCGCGACATCGTCGTCATGTTCGCCAGGATCGCCCGAATCCGGTAGATCGAGTTCAGCTCGCCGTTCTGGAGGCCGACGACGATCATCTTTTCGGCTTTTTCACCCTTGACGAACACCGCATAGGGAACGCGGTAGGCCGACTGGATCGTGCCCTGCGAGACGACGGTGATGAACTGCACGCGCTGCTGCCGCTCCGCGCCGGCAATCATCTGCATCGGCGACGTGTAGTTCTCGACCGTCGTCGGTTTGGGATAGTAGTAGCCGACGTACTTGTCTTCGCCGGCCGGCGCGGCCGCAGCCGGCTTGGCGTTGGCGGGCGCGGGCTTGGCGGGTTGCGCCAGCACCGGTGCGGCGGCAATCGCCAAGGTGACAACCAGGCAGGCGGCAAGCTTCTTGAGCATCTTCATCTCCCGAAAGACCACGGACTAGAACAACGTATAGCCGCCATCGATAACGAAGTCGCGTCCCGTCGTATAGGCGGTGGCGTCGCTCGCCAGATAGACGGCGATCGGGCCGAAATCGGCGCCGGTGCCCCACCGGCGTTCCGGAATGCGCGGCAGGACGTTGCCGGCGAACTTCTCGTTGCCGAAGGCATTGGCGGTCATCTCGGTCTCGATCCAGCCCGGCAGGATCGAATTGACGGCAATCTTGTAGCGCGCCAGTTCGACCGCCAGCGCCCGGACCATGGCGGTGACGCCGCCCTTGCTCGCACCGTAGTGGCTGGAGCGGGCAGCACCCTCGATGGCCGCGGTGCTGGCCATGGCGACCAGCGAGCCACCCCTGCCGCGCTCGGCCATGTGCTTGGCGGCGGCGCGGAAGGTGAAGAAGACGCCGTCGAGATTGACCCGCATCACCCGACGCCACTCGTCGTAAGTCATCTCGAGGATGGCACCCTTGCCGCGACCCGAGACGCCGGAATTGGCGACGCAATTATCGACATGGCCCATGACCTTGACCGTCTCGGCGAAGCCTGCCTCGACCTGCTTTTCGTCGCCGACATCGACGATCTGGGTGTGCACCTTGCGGCCAAAGCGCTTCAGCTTCTCCGCGGCGGCGGCGGTCTTGGCGGGGTTGGTGCCCCAGATGCAGACGTCGGCGCCGGCTTCGGCCAGGGCTTCGGCCATGCCGAGGCCGATGCCGCCGTTGCCGCCGGTGATCAGCGACACCTTGCCCGTCAGATCGAAGCCCTTGTAGGCCATGGCGTTCCCCCAAAACAAAACCGGGCGGGATCAAAGCCCGCCCGGTCAGCATCGTCAATCGCGTGAACTCTCAGTTCAGCTTGTCGGTTTCAACCAGCACGATCTCGGCGTCCTCGATCGCCGTGATCTCGATCTCGTCCTGGTCGGCCACCGCCACGCCGTCGCGGGCTTTGGCGGTGACAGGCTTGCCGTCGCCGCCGCGCACCTCGACCTTGCCCTTGGCCGGCACGAGATAGGTCGGCTTGCCGTCGAGCTTATGGCGGATCGTCTGGCCGGCCTTCAGCGTGCCGGCGAACAGCGCGCCGTCGGCATAGAGCGGGATCGCCCCATCATGGCCACGGCCCGACGCCAGCGGCACCAGCCTGCCGTCGCGCGCCTCGGCCGGGAACTGCACCGTCTCCCAGCGCGCCGGCACGCCCTGCTTGTTGGGCAGGATCCAGATCTGGAACAGCTCGGTCTCCGCGTCCTCGCGGTTGTACTCGGCGTGCTGGATGCCGTTGCCCGCGCTCATGACCTGGATCTGGCCCGCCTCGGTGCGGCCCTCGTTGCCCAGATGATCCTGGTGGGTGATCGCGCCTTTGATGACGTAGGTCACGATCTCCATGTCGCGGTGGGGATGCGGCGGGAAGCCGGAGTCCGGCGCGATGCGGTCGTTGTTCCACACGCGCAACGCCCCCCAATGCACGCGGTCGGGGTTGCGGTATTCGGCGAAGCTGAAATGGAAGTTGGCGTTCAGCCAGCCGTGGTTCGACTTGCCGAGTTTCTCGAAGGGTCTGAGTTCGATCATGGGTTACCTCTTGGCCCCCAAAATGGCGCCGGAAGGCCCCGGATCAAGTTTCGGATTGGTAACGGCCGCTAGCGGCCTTCGCGCCACCAGGCGCTGCCGATCGCCATCAGGAAGGCCAACGCCACGAGGATGCCGGGCAGCAGCGGCAGCTGGTTGATGCCGGCCACTGTGTAACCCTCGTTGCGGCGGAGCCCGATCCAGTCCGACCCGCCGGCAGCGCGGCCCGGCCGCACGGTGCGGATATCCGGGTCGGGCTGATCGACCAGCCAAAGCAGGCCGCCGCCCGAAGCCTCGACCAGGGGCTTCAGCTTGGCGTCGGTCGCGCGCACATCGGAGAACTCCAACGGGTCAGGACTGCCGACGGCTGCCACGGTGCGGAACGTGCCGTCATCGAAGCGGTAGAGGCCGGGCTTGCCGACGTCGACCACGCCGAGGCCGAGACCGGGTGCTGTCTGGCGCAGATCGAGCGTGCGTGTCGTTCCGTCCGGCTCGGTCATCGCGACCTGGGGGAATGTCGTCGCCAGCGTGCGGCGCGTCACCTCGATGCGACCGCCGACGGCCGTCGCGCGCAGTGCCTCTTCCTCGAGGTCGGGTTCCTTCATCAGCCAGTGCGCGACGCGCCGGACCAGTTCGGGTTGGGGGCCGCCGCCGTCGATGCCGCGGTTCCACAGCCACAGATGGTCGGACATCAGCTGCGCCACGCGACCCTCGCCGACGCGGTCGAGCACCACCAGCGGCCTGTCCTCGGCGCCGGTCAGGACAGCGTTGCCGCGTTCGGTGCGCGAGGTGATGAGGCGGAACCAGCGGCCCCAGGCCGGTTCCTTGTCGGGTTCGCCCGCCTGCGGAAGGTTTGCAGTGACCGGATGGCGCTGGCCGATCTCGCTGACCTTGGGCTTGAACGGGGTCTCCAGCACGTCGCCCAGTGGTGCCGCCGGCAGGATGGCGCCGAGCGGCGTGCGATAGAGCGAGCGCTGGGTGGCGAATACCGGGCCGACCGAAACCAGGAGCGCGCCGCCGCTTTTCACGTACTCCGCGATGTTGCGGAAATAGTCGCGGGTGATCAGATTCCCCGACTCGTAGCGGTCAAAGATGATGAGATCGAATTCCTTGAGCTTCTGCTCGAACAACTCGCGCATCGGGAAGACGATCAGCGATAGCTCGCGCACCGGCGTGAAATCGTCCTTCTGCGGCGTGCGCAGGATCGTGAAGTGGACGAGGTCGACCGCGGGATCGCTCTTCAAGAGGTTCCGCCACGCCCGCTCGCCCTGGTAGGGCTCGCCCGACACCAGCAGCACGCGTAGCCGGTCGCGCACGCCGTTGATGGTGAAGAGGGCGCGGTTGTTGTCGAGCGTGAGTTCGCTCGGCCCGGCGCCGACCTCGAGCTCGACCACGTTGGCGCCGGGATTGCCGACGACGATCGGCAGCTCGACCGAGCGGCCGACCGGCACGTCGAGCCGGCGCACCACTTCGCCGCCGACCGACAGCGTCACCGGCGCGGTGCCGCCTGCCGGATCCTCGACCCGGAACTTGGTCGTCACCTCGCGGCCCACCACGCCGAAGCGCGGAGACTGTTCGACCACGATCAACCGATCGCGCTCGTTCTTCTTGCCGGCGATCAACCCATGCAGCGGCGCCCCGCCGAGCTCCGGCGGCAGTCCCGCGGGCACGTCGTGGACCTGGCCGTCGGTCAGCAGCACGACGCCCGCCAAGCGTTCCGGGGGCACTTCCACAAGGGCCGAGCGCATGGTTTCGATCAGGCGCGTGCCGCCCGGCCGTTCGCTGCCGAGCTGGATCTGGGCGGGCGGCAGGACGATCTCGCGGATCTCGAGGCCTTCCTGCTGGGCGAGCTTGCGCTTCAGCGACTCGCGCGCCGCCTGGACCTGCTGCCGACGTTCGCCGATGGCCATCGAGTCGCTGTCGTCGACGACCACCAACGCCACGTCGGCGATCGGCTTGCGCTGTTCCTCGATCAACGCGGGATTGGCCAGCGCCGCCAGGACGACGGCGATCGAACCCAGCCGCCAGATCGTGCCGCGGGCACCGGCGCGCAGGCCGAGCAGGACCAGCACGAGGCCGACGCCACCCAGCACCGCGAGCACCGGCCACGGCAGCAGCGGATCGAAGGCGACGGAGACGGCCGATGTCGGGTTCATCGCCTGAGCCTTTGCATGATGTCGGGCAGGTGGACCTGATCGTCCTTGTAGTTACCGGTGAGCGCATGCATCACGAGATTGACGCCGACGCGGAACGCCATCTCGCGCTGCGTCTCGCCGCCCGGCGTGACCGGCATGATGCCGCGGCCGCGCTGATCGATCGCCCAGGCGCCGGCATAGTCGTTGGCCCCGATGATGATGGTGGTGACGCCGTCATTGACGCGACCGCCGCCCGATTCGATCCAGATCTTTCCGCCCTGCCAGCGTCCAGGCATGTCGGACAGCAGATAGAACGCCCGGGTCAGCACGTGATCGGGCGGCATGGCGACCAGCGGCGGCGTCTCGACGCCGGCCAGAACGCGCTTGAGGTCGGGATTGCCGCCGGCCGGCCGATCGAAGCTGAGTTGCTGATCACGTGTGTCGATGAAGATGATGCCGCCGGTTCGCAGATAGCGGTCGAGCGCCGCGGCTGCGCGCGGCGACAGGGCGGGCTGCGTCGAGGTGATCGGCCAGTAGATGAAGGGATAGAGGCGGGGCTCGTCGCGTTCGAGGTCGAGGCCCACCGGGTCGGCCGGCTCGACCGAGGTTCGGTTGCGCAGGATCTCGCTCAGGCCTTCGAGACCCGCCTTGCTGATGTCGTCGACTTCCTTGTCGCCGGTGAGAATGTAGGCGAGCCGGGTGTCGAGTGAGCCCTTGAGCGCCTGTTCGAGACTGAGCGGCAGCGGCCCCGGGCGGTCGCGCGTCGGTTGGCTGGCCGGTGCGGAGGGTTGCGGCTGGAATTGCGGTCGTGGCGGCGGTGGTGACTGTTGGGCGTCGGCGTCGGGCGCGCCCGCGAACACCGTCAGCAGCAAAAGTGCCGCCGGTGTGGCGCGGCCCAGACGCACGGCGCGTGGCAGCAGGCCGCGCAGCCACAGCGAGATCAGGAGATCGGCCAGCAGCAACAGGAGGGCGGCCAGCAGGAACCAGCGCGACAGATCGGTCTCGCCGCCTTCCGACAGCTTGTCGGTCGCGACGCCGCTGGGCAGCGCCAGTGGCTTCGGCGTGACGACGCGGCCGCCGATATTGAAGGCCACCTGGGCGTTTTCGTCACCGTAGAGGCCGGGTGGCGTGGTGGGCTTGGGCTTGAAGGTCTCGGCGGCATCGGCCGGCAAAATCTGCACCCCGGCCGGCGGTGCGCCCAGCCGGCCGAAGCCGTCCAGCGTGCGCCACGGCTTCAGAGCCTTGTTGACGCCATCGCCGGCGACGCCGCGCGACAACGTCACCAGCCGCTGCAGCATGTTCACGAACAGGCCGGACAGCGAGAGGTTACTCCATCCCGTGTTCGCCGTGGTGTGGATCAGCACGAGATGGCCCTGGCCACGCTTCTCGGCGGTGACCAGCGGCGTGCCGTCGGCCAGGCGCGCCCAGGTCTTTTCGGCGAGGTCGGGCATCGGCTCGGCCAGCACCTGCTGGGAAATGCGCACGTCCTTCGGGATCGGGATGCCGAGGAAAGGGCTGTTGGCGGGAAACTCGGCCAGCGCGCTGGGCTCGCCCCAGCTCATGACGCCGCCCAGCGCCCGGTCGCCCAGCCTGAGGCGCGTCGGCACCAGCGTGTCGGCCCCGGCGGCGAGATTGGCGCCGGCAAAACGCACGGCCACACCGCCACGCTCGATCCATTTGGCGATTTCCTCGCGGTCGTTGGCCGAGGGAATCGCCCCGTCGGGGATCAGCAGGACCGCGGTATTTCGGGTCAGCACCGTTTCCAGATCGCCAATGCTCAGGCTGACATAGGGATCGAGCGCGCGTTCGAGGAAGTAGATTTCCTGCAGTAGCGGCTGACCGCCGGCGGTGGCGCGTTCGCCCATGATCGCTACCGGCCGGCGACGATGACGTTCGTCGAGCAGCACCGCGCTGCCGGCGCCGCCTTGGGCCTCGATGTCGAGCCGCGCCATGCGGTTGCGCAGTTCGGCCGGCGCCGGCAGGACGCCTTCGCCCTGGGTGGCGGTGGCCGCGAAATCGACGTCGATGCGGGCCACGACGCGGCCCTGTTCGTCGGCCGCTTGGACGGCCACCTTGCGCGGCCCGTCGGCCGCCGGCCGCAGCACCCGGACCTTCAGGTCGCGGCCCTCCGCGACTGGCGGCAGCAGCAGAAGCGGTGTGCTGGCCTGATCGGGCACGATGACCTGCAATCCATCGAAACGGCGCAGCCGTTCGACAAATCGCGCCGCGCCGTCGTCCTCCAGTCCGTCGCTCAACCAGACGGCATAGGCGCCGGGGTCAACCTGCATCTGGTCGAGTTCGGCGGCCGCCGCGGCGCGGTCGGTCGGCCAGGGCTTGGGCCGGAAGGCGCGGAGTATGGTGCGGGTCTCGTCCGGCCGCAGCGCCCCGCGACGGATGGCCGACTGGTCGATCGGGGCGGGCGCCGTCCCCATCAACACCACGGTCCGGCCGCCGCGTTCGGCGCGCTGGATCAGGCGCTCGGCGTGGGCGATGCGCGTCGTCCAGCCCGGTGCCGAGGACCAGCCGTCGTCGATGACCAGCAACAGCGGCCCGCGGCCGGGCAGGTCGGCCTGCGGATTGAGCAGCGGCCGGGCCATGGCCAGGATCAGCGCCGTTGCCAGCAGCAGGCGCAGCAGCAGAAGCCACCACGGCATCTTCATCGGCGTCTGCTCGGCGGGCTCCAGGCCGATCAGCAGCCGGATCGCCGGAAAGCGCACCAGCTTCGGCAGCGGCGGGATCAGGCGCAACAGCCAGTAGATCACCGGCAGCGCCAGCAGCAGCGCAAGCATTCCCGGAGCTGCGAAGGCGAAAGCGCCGAGACCGAGCATCGGCGCTCAGGCCGCGTTCAGCCGACGCAAGTCGGCCATCGCGAGGTAAAGGGAGAGCAGAACCGTCTGCGGCGGCCGATCGGTGCGATGCTGATGGACCGTCCAGTCGGCCGGCCGCGCCAGGCGCTGCAGGCCTTCCTTCTGGGCCGCCAGCCGGGCGCCATAGGCCGTGCGCACGGCCTCGACGCGGCGGATGGTGTGCTGGCCTTCGGCTTCGAGGCCCTCGAACTTCACGTGGCCGTCGAACGGCAGATCTTCCTCGGCCGGGTCGAGCACCTGCACGATGTGGCCGCGCACGCCGACGCTGGCGTAGTAGCGGATGATGGCTTCGATCCGGTCGAGCGGGTCGAGCCAATCGGACACCAGAACGATCGTGCCGTGCGCCGGCAAGGGAACCATCGGCGGCAGGCTGGGGAGCATCCTGCTGGCACCCTGCGTTTCGTCGAACAGCGTTTCGGCGATCCGCCGCACCGCCACGCGTCCCGACGTCGGCCGCATGCTGCCGCCCAGGACCGCGACGCGCTCGCCGGCATCGGCCAGAAGGCTCGCCAGCGCCAGCGTGATCAGTTCGCCGCGCACCGCCTTGGTATCGATGTTCTTCAGCGACGCGTATTGCATCGATGGCGAGGCATCCCGCCACAGCCAGACGCTGGCCGCCGCCTCCCATTCGGTTTCGCGCACGAACAGGTGCCGGCTGCGCGCGCTCTGCCGCCAGTCGATCTGGCTGGCGCTGTCGCCGTCGCGATAGGGCCGGTACTGCCAGAAGGCGTCACCCTGGCCGACGCGGCGCCGGCCATGGACGCCCTGGATGACGGTCGCGGCGACACGATCGGCCGCCACCATCAACGCGGGAAGGGTGCCGGCGAGTTCGAGCGAGCGGTGAAGGGTTGAGGGCGCGGCCATTGGCTGCGGTGCTGCAATGCCTAGGCCGGGACTAGGCGAGCCGGGCGCACATCTGGGCAATCACCGATTCGACCGTGACACCCTCGGCGCGGGCCGAGAAATTCACCGCCATGCGATGGCGCAGGATCGGCCCGGCCAGCGCTACGACGTCGTCGACCGACGGCGCGAGGCGGCCCTGGATGATCGCCCGGGCGCGGCAGGCCAGCATGAAGGCCTGGCAGGCGCGCGCTCCGGGACCCCAGGCCACGCGATTACGCACGATGTCGAGATCGGAGCTTTCCGGCCGGCCGGCGCGGACCAGCTTCAGGATGGCGTCGACCACGCTTTCGCCGATCGGCAGGCGGCGCACCAGGGATTGCGCGGCCATGAGATCGGCCGGCGTCAGGGCCTGGTCGGCCGTCGCCATGGTGGCGCCGGTGGTGCCGATCATGATCTGGCGTTCGGCCTCTTCGTCGGGATAGCCGACATCGATCTGCAGCAGGAAACGATCGAGCTGGGCTTCCGGCAGAGGGTAGGTGCCTTCCTGCTCCAGCGGGTTCTGGGTCGCCAGCACGTGGAACGGGGCAGGCAGGTCGTAGCGCTTGCCGGCCACGGTCACATGCCTCTCCTGCATGCTCTGCAGCAGCGCCGACTGGGTGCGCGGGCTGGCGCGGTTGATTTCATCGGCCATCAGCAGCTGGGCGAACACCGGCCCCTGCAGGAAGCGGAACGAGCGACGGCCGCCGTCGCTTTCCTCCAGCACCTCGGACCCCAGGATGTCGGCGGGCATCAGGTCGGGCGTGAACTGGATGCGCTTGGTTTCCATCCCCAGAACGATACCCAGGGTGTCCACAAGCTTGGTCTTGGCGAGGCCGGGGACGCCGATCAGCAGCAGGTGGCCGCCTGACAGCAGTGCAACGAGCGTTTGATCGATAACGTCCTGCTGGCCATAAATGACCTTGCCGATGGCCGTGCGTGCGGCGCGTAACTGGCTGCCCAGCCGTTCGATATCGGCGAGGGCGGAGCGGGCGTCGGTGTCGGTTGCAGTCGAGGTGTCGGGGGCCACCGGGGCGCTCCTGTGATCGATGGGACTAGATTTGAGGGAAGCCCAGAAATGAGGCCGGAACAAGGGCATGAAGGTTGACGAAATCGTGCGGCGGGTGCGCGAACGCAGCAGGCGTTTGGCATCGGGTTTGCCGGTGGCCAATCCACCCCTCGGCAGCGACTTTTCTCTGAACGGCGTCGTGCCGGTGCCGGAGAGCTGGCGCCCGGCCGCCGTGCTGGTGCCACTGGTGCGTCGCCAATCCGGCATGACGGTCCTGCTGACCCAGCGCACCGACGACATGCCGAGCCACGCCGGCCAGATTGCCTTTCCCGGCGGACGGCAGCAGGTGGAGGACGCCGATGCCGTGGCGACCGCACTGCGCGAGACCGAGGAGGAAGTCGGCCTCGCCCGGCGCTTCGTCGACGTAGTAGGCCCGGTCGATCTCTACCGCACGGGAACGGGCTACGAGATCACGCCGATCGTCGGAATCGTCACGCCGGGATTCATCACCCGTGCAGATCCCCGCGAGGTTGCCGATATCTTCGAGGTGCCGCTCGCCCATTTTCTCGATGAACGCAACCATCGCATCGACAGCCGCGTCTGGCAGGGCCGCGAGCGGAGCTACTACGCCATGCCCTACGGAGAGCGCTACATCTGGGGGGCGACTGCCGGTATGCTGAAGAACCTGCATTTTGTCCTCACCGCCGGCGAGTGACGCGGGCCACGGAGCAGCCCCATGCGCATCGTACTGTTGGTCCTCGTGCTGGTCACGGCACCGACCGCCGCCTTCTTCCTGTGGGCGTGGGCGGTAAAGATCAAGCAGGAGCGCAAGATCGCCGGCACTTTGCCGGCATGGCAGGACATGCCCATCACTTGGCTCGCCATCGCGGGCCTTGCCTGCTCGATCGCGGGCTTCGTCGTGATGTTCTTCACCCAGGACCAGGGTTACGGCGGCCTCTTTGCATCATGAGGCCGGCGGGACGCCTCGAGGCGCCGGCATGGATGGAGGCGCTGCCGGTGCGCGTGCTCTTCAAGTCGCTCGGCCAGGCCGGCGTCGCGGCGCGGTTCGTCGGCGGCTGCGTACGCAACGCGGTGCTGGGTCGCGACATCGACGATATCGACGTGGCGGTCGACAAGCCGCCCGAGACGATCATGCGCGCGCTCGCGGCGTCCCGTCTCAAGTCGGTGCCGACCGGGCTGAAGCACGGTACGGTGACGGCCATCGTCGAGGGCAGCAGGTTCGAGCTGACGACCTTGCGCCGCGACGTCGAAACCGACGGCCGTCGAGCGGTCGTCGCCTTCACCGACGACTGGCTCGAGGATGCGAGCCGGCGCGATTTCACCTTCAATGCCCTCTACGCCGATCCCGACGGCACGCTCTACGATCCGTTCGACGGCCGCAGCGACCTCGCCGCCGGCCGCGTCCGCTTCATCGGCGATGCCGACACCCGCATCGCCGAGGACCGGCTGCGCGTGCTGCGCTTCTTCCGCTTTCACGCCTGGTATGGTCGTCCGCCGCTCGATGGGCCGAGCTTCGATGCCTGCCGGCGGAACGCCGGCGTACTCGGCGGCCTGTCGGGAGAACGTGTCGCGAAGGAATTGCTGCGCCTGCTCGAAGCGCCGGCACCGGCCGATGCGCTGCAGGCGATGGCCGAGGCCGGTGCGCTCGACCATTGGCTGCCGGAGTATGCCGGCGTCGCGCGGCTGCGCGCCCTGATCGCCCGCGAGGACCGGCCGGACCCGGTGCGGCGGCTCGCGGCCGTCCTGGCCACCGGCACCGATGCCACGGCGCTCGGCAAGCGGCTCAGGCTCTCGACCCAGCAGGCCTTGCGGCTCGACGTCATGCTGGCCAGGGAGCCGGCGCTCGATCTTGCCGGTGGCCCGAAAGCCTGGCGGGCCGGGATCTACCATCTCGGCGGCGGTCTCTATGCCGACCGCCTGCTGCTCGATGTCGACGCTTCAGGCGATTGGTCTGCAGCCCTCGCCCTGGCGCGGAGCTGGACGCCGCCGGAACTGCCGGTGAGCGGGGGCGATGCGCTCGCCCTCGGTCTCGCCCCGGGCCCCCGCGTCGGCGCGCTGCTGGCTGCGGTGGAGCGCCGGTGGATCGACGGCGATTTCTCGGCTGGCCGCGAGGCCTGTCTGGCCGAACTGGAACGTCTGGCCCGCTCGGCATGAGGAGTACGGCGTGATCCGGCCCGGTCTCGCTTTCGCGTTGTGGGGCGCCATCGCCGCGCTCGTGGTGCTGAACGACGTCGTGGGCGACACCTGGATCGCCGCTGCCCTCTCGGTCCGCACGGTCGAATGGTACAAGGCCCTGGTGCCCTTGCCGTATGTCGTGCTGCTGGCCTTCATCCATGCCCGGCACACGATGGGGCCGCGCTGGTTCGAGGCGGCCCTGGTCACCGCGCTCCTGTGGCCGTTCTCGACCGTGCTGGTCGATTTTCTCTACGTGCGGCTCACCTATGACGAGGATCCGGCCTCCTTCCTCGACCGCTTCGCCTTCTGGTGGGGCGCCCCCTATCCCCTTCTGGTGCTGACCCTCTTCGCCGCACCGCTGCTCGCGGGCGCGGCGATGGCGCGCCGCTGAAGTGGACCATTTCGCGGCACAACTCGTTGTGCCACGCGGTGTGCCGCAGGCTGTGCCGCGAACCATGGCCAAGCCCTTGATTGATTGGCGCAATCACCCCCGGATCGGCTGTGCCACCGCGCCCGGCCGCCTTGCATTATCGGTGTCCAGGATTGGCGGCGCTTTCCGGTGCGTGACCGCAAGGAAAACGCCCGGAACGAGGACCGTTCGGGCGTTGCCAGCCGTGCTTGCGCAGAAGCGCCAACGATAACAGAAAATTACCACAAAACCTGCTGAACCTGCAAATCTATATAAAACCTTTGCAGGCAGCCGATGAAATTGTCGCGTGATCAGTCGCCTGGGAGCCGCAAGCCCGGGCGATGCGGACGAAGCCGTCGTCGCCTTCGCCGAACGGTGCGGCGACGGAGAGACACTCCCGGCCCAGCCTATGGCCAGCGCGCCTCCGGCGGCAGCGACATCAGAATCGCCTCGACATTGCCGCCAGTCATCAGGCCGAACCGGGTGCCGCGGTCGTGCAGCAGGTTGAACTCGGCGTATCGCCCGCGGCGCACGAGCTGGTGTTCGCGCTCGGCGGCGGTCCACGGCTCGTTCATGTGGCGGCGCACCAGCCTGGGATAGACGTCGAGAAAGGCTTCGCCGACGTCGCGGGTGAAGGCGAAATCACGGGCATGATCGCCGCTGTCGAGATAGTCGTAGAAGATGCCGCCGACGCCGCGCGGCTCGCCGCGATGCGGCAGGAAGAAATACTCGTCGCACCATTCCTTGAAGCGTGGGTAGTAGGAGGTGTCGTGCCCGTCGCACGCCGTCTTGAAGGCGGCGTGGAAGTCGCGCGTGTCGGGGTCGTGCGGCGTCATGGGCGTGAGGTCGCCGCCGCCGCCGAACCAGGCGCGCGTCGTCACGATGAAGCGCGTGTTCATGTGCACCGCCGGTACCCGCGGCGAGCGCAGGTGGGCGACCAGCGAAATGCCCGAGGCGAAGAAGCGCGGGTCCTGGGCGGCGCCGGGAATTTGCGCGCGGAAGTCCGGGCTGAACTCGCCGAACACCGTCGAGACGTTGACGCCTACCTTCTCGAACACCCGGCCGCGCATGATCGCCATGGTGCCGCCGCCGCGGTCCTCGCCGTCGGGCCCTTCCTCGCGCCGCCACTCCTTGCGCTCGAAACGGCCGGCCGGCAGCTCTCCATGCGTGCCCGAAAGCTCATCCTCGATTTTCTCGAATTCGGCGCAGATGCGATTGCGCAGGGTTCCGAACCAGCGCCGTGCGTTGTTCTTCCAGCGCAGCACGGTCGCCTCTTCGGGGAGCGGGGAGGGGCCGTTGGGCCCGGTCGCAGTACGGGGGACGGAGGAGGGGGATTTGCTCATGGGGCTCGCGGAAAGCCCGCGGTCTGGCGCAGGCCTTCGCTCAATACCATTGCCGCCGCCAGCGCGACATTGAGCGACCGCGCCCCGGGGCGCAGGGGAATGCGGACCCTGACGTCGGCGGCGGCGTGAACTTCGACCGGCACGCCGGCACTTTCACGGCCAAGCAGCAGGATATCGTCGACCTGGAACGTCACGTCGGGGAGGGCGTCGGCGCCCGCCGTCGTCAGCAGGACCAGCCGGCCGGGCGCCCGCGCCTCGAGACGGGCGCGCCGGAACGCGGCCCAGGAGGCGTGCCGGACGATGGTCGCCAGGTCATAGTAGTCCATGGCCGCCCGACGGATACGCTTGTCGTCGACCGGGAAGCCGCAGGGCTCGATGATGTCCAGCGGGACGTCCAGGCAGGCGGCAAGACGGATGAAGGCCCCGAGATTCTGCGGAATATCGGGCTCGAACAGGGCCAGACGCATGGTCTCTTGTACTCCCGTCCGCGTCGCGAAAGCCAAAACCGTGCGGCACGCTGTCACAGAAAGCCGCGCTTCGTGCCTGCGACCAACAGAGCCTTGAAACATAAGGGGCTTTCCCGGCTATAAAGGCCAGCATCTCCTTGGGGGACGGAAAGAAACAATGGCTTCATCAAGCGTTCCGGCCGACGGGCACGGCGATCCGACGCGGCGCGATTTCCTCATGGTTGCGACCGGTGCCCTTGGCGCGGTCGGCGTGGGCTTCGTCGCCTGGCCGTTCATCAACAATCTCAATCCTGCCGCCGACACGCTGGCGCTCGCGTCGATCGACGTGAACGTCGCGCCGATCCAGGTCGGCCAGGCGATCACCGTAAGCTGGCGCGGCAAGCCGGTCTTCATCCGCCACCGTACGCCGGAAGAGATCAAGGCGGCCGAAGCCGTGCCGATGTCGGAGCTGCCCGATCCGCAGACCGACGATTCGCGCGTCACCGACACTGCCAAGAAGGTGCGCCGCGAGTGGCTGATCATGATCGGCGTCTGCACCCATCTCGGTTGCGTGCCGCTCGGCAACAAGCCGGGCCAGGACAAGGGCCCCTATGACGGGTGGTACTGCCCCTGCCACGGTTCCGCCTATGACACGTCCGGACGCATCCGGAAGGGACCGGCGCCGACGAATCTCGTGATCCCGGAGTATCTGTTCACTTCGGACACTCTCGTCCGCATCGGCTGATCGTCCTACAGATCGCCCGCCCCAGATCGCGCAGGAGTTTGCAGCATGGCCTCGTCTCAC
Organism: Reyranella sp.; assembly: GCA_030684475.1. Lineage (GTDB taxonomy): Bacteria > Pseudomonadota > Alphaproteobacteria > Reyranellales > Reyranellaceae > Reyranella. The sequence goes on from JAUXWB010000019.1 coordinate 51,539, forward strand.
GGCACGCCGCCGGTTTTCAACAACAAGGTGATCGCCTGGATCGATCACCGCCTGCCGATCTTCTCGTATATCGAGAAAGAATATCACACCTTCCCGACGCCGCGGAATTTCAACTACTTCTGGAATTTCGGCGCGATCGCCACGGTGATGCTGGTCCTCATGATCGCCACCGGGATCGTGCTCGCGACCAACTATACCCCGCATGTCCTGATGGCCTTCGACTCGGTCGAGCGCATCGACCGCGACGTGCCGCAGGGCTGGCTGATGCGCGACCTGCACATGAATGGCGCGTCGTTCTTCTTCATTGCCGTCTACATCCACATCTTCCGCGGCATGTACTACGGCTCCTACAAGGCGCCGCGCGAGCTCCTGTGGATCCTGGGCGTGGTCATCTTCCTGCTGATGATGGCGACGGCCTTCATGGGCTACGTCCTGCCGTGGGGCCAGATGAGCTTCTGGGGCGCCACCGTCATCACCAGCCTGTTCTCGGCCATTCCGGTGGTCGGCCAGTCGGTCGTCGACTGGCTGTGGGGCGGCTTCTCGATCGGCAATCCGACGCTCAACCGCTTCTTCGCGCTGCACTACCTGCTGCCGTTCGTCATCGTCGCGGTGGTGGCGCTGCATGTCGTGGCACTGCACGTCCACGGCTCGAACAACCCGCTCGGCATCGATCCGAAGGGTCCGCAGGACACCGTGCCGTTCCATCCCTACTACACGATGAAGGACGGCTTCGGCGTCGTCGTCTTCCTGATCGTGTTCTCGGGCTTTGTATTCTTCGCCCCCGACTACTTGGGCCATCCCGACAACTACATTCCGGCCGATCCGCTGGTGACGCCGCCGCACATCGTGCCGGAGTGGTACTTCCTGCCGTACTACGCGATCCTGCGTGCGGTGCCGGACAAACTGGGCGGCGTGATCGCGATGTTCGGCGCCATTGCAGTGCTGTTCGTTCTACCGTGGCTCGACACCTCGCGCGTCCGGTCGGCGACGTTCCGCCCGATCTACAAGTGGTGCATGGCGATCCTGGTGATCGACGTGGTCGTGCTCGGCTTCTGCGGCGCCAATCCGCCGGCCGGGTTCTGGATCCCGTTGTCCCAGGCCGCCACGCTCTACTACTTCTTCCATTTCCTCATCCTGCTGCCGATCTTGGGTAAGATCGAACGGCCATTGCCGATGCCGCCCAGCATCGCCGACGCAGTGCTCAAGAAGAAGGCAGGGTAAGCGCCATGCGTAGACTGATCGTTTCCGGCGCGATTGCGGTCGCTGCCCTCGTCACCGGCGCCGTTGCCATCGCGGCCGGCCCCACGCCCCAGGCGCCTTCTCGTCAATGGAAATTCGAGGGGCCGTTCGGCACCTACGACCGTGCCGCCGCCCAGCGCGGCTATCAGGTCTATCAGGAGGTCTGCGCGGCCTGCCATTCGCTGTCGCTGCTGGCCTACCGCAACCTGATGGAGCTGGGGCTCACCGAGAACCAGGTCAAGGACCTGATCAAGGACATCGTCGTGCCCGACCTCAACGACGACGGCCAGCCGATCGACCGGCCGGCGCGTCTGTCGGACCGCTTCAAGAAGCCGTTCCCCAATGAGCTCGCCGCTGCCGCTGCCAACAACGGCAAGGCGCCGCCCGACCTCAGCGTCATCGTCAAGGCGCGCGCGAACGGCCCCAACTATATGCACGCATTGCTGACGGGCTACGTGCCGTTCGACAAGCTGACGCCCGAGCAGATCAAGGAATTCGCCGTCACCAAGGACGACAATTTCAACACCTACTTCCCCGGCCACAAGATCGCCATGGCGTCGCCGCTGGACGACGACAAGGTGGCCTACGCCGACGGCACCAAGGCCACGCTCAGCCAGGAGGCTTCCGATGTCACGGAATTCCTGACTTGGGCCTCGGAGCCGCACATGGAAGATCGCAAGCGCACCGGTGTTCGCGTCATTCTTTTCCTTCTGGCGCTGGCTGGTCTGATGTATGCCGTGAAGCGCCAGGTCTGGTCCGGCAAGCACTGAAATCGCCGCAAGATTTCGAGAGAAGCCGCGGCTTGCCGCGGCTTTTTCTTTGGCGGCCTCAAGCGTGCTAGAGCATCGAGCCACAAATAGGAATCGACTGAGGATTCCCAAGGAATCAGAAATCTGATTCAAGGTTCTGGCTGGGGCTGGAGGCCAGCCTGGATGGGAAAGCCATATTCGATTGACCTTCGGGAGCGTGTTCAGGCG
>JAUXWB010000024.1 GCA_030684475.1 Reyranella sp.
GCGGTGTCGGTGCAGACGCGTCCGTGGCTCTGGGTTGCGGGCTGCTTCCTCGGTCTTTTCGTCGGCCCCGTGCAGGCGGCCAGCCGGTCGCTCATGGCGCGGCTGTCGCCACCCGATCAGCAGGCCGCTTATTTCGGCCTGTTCGCACTGTCGGGAAAGGCGACGGCCTTTGTCGGCCCCGTTGTTGTCGCCATCGTTACCGATGTGACCGGCAGCCAGCGACTGGGGCTGGCGACCATTATCGCCTTCCTGGTCGCCGGCCTGGTCCTGCTGCAGGCCAGCGGAGGCAAGGATGGCTGAGTCCGGCAAGCCATCTGCCGAGATCTCGCCCCTCGAGCCGCCAGCGGTCCGCGCGCCAGAGGCGGCGATGCTGAGGATCGCCCGCGAGCTCGCCCGCGAGCTCCAGCCGGGTCGAAAGGCCGTGGAACGCGCCGGTCTCGACAGTTCCCTCGATCAGGATTGGGGCTTCGACAGCCTGTCCCGCGCCGAGCTGCTGCTGCGGATCGAAAGGGCGTTTGCCACACGCCTGCCCGAGCGCCTGCTGGGCGAAGCCGAAACGTTGCGAGATCTCATCGAGGCCCTAGCTGGCGCCAAGGCCGCGCCTTTCATCCTCCCGAATGCTGCGGCCCGCGCACCCATTGCGGAAGCGGCGGAACCGGCCCCCGACGCCGCGATGACCTTGACCGAGGTTCTCGACTGGCATGTCGAGCGGCACGGCGATCGCGTGCATGTCGTGCTGGTCGAAGGCGATGGCGGCGAGACCTCCTTCACCTACAGACAACTGGCCGAGCAGGCGCGGGCCGTTGCGCTGGGCCTCAACCGCCGCGGGCTGGAACCAGGCGAACGGGTCGCCATCATGCTGCCGACCAGCGTCGCCTTTTTCGCCGTCTTCTTCGGCGTGCTCTACGCTGGCGGCGTACCTACCCCGATCTATCCGCCGGCGCGCCTGTCGCGCATCGAGGAGCATCTGTGCCGCCAGGCCGGCATCTTGCGCAACGCTCGCGCCACCATGCTGATCGCGGCGCCGCAGGCGTCCGCAGTGGGTCGGTTGCTCAGCCTCCAGGTCGAAAGCCTGCGCAGCATCGAGACGGTCGACGACCTCGCCGCGGGCACGGCGGGCGAACCACTCCCGGCAATGCCGCGCGCGACGAGCATGGCGTTGGTGCAGTACACCTCGGGCAGCACCGGTGATCCCAAGGGAGTGATGCTGACGCATGCCAACCTGCTGGCCAACATCCGCGCCAAGGGTGAGGCCATGAACG
>JAUXWB010000025.1 GCA_030684475.1 Reyranella sp.
GATCTGGCGGACCGACTGGCCGGCTTGGTGAAGCTGGGCAATCGTGCACCTCTCTTCGAGGGTGAGGTGGCCGTAATGTCTCCCCATGGCAACACCCTAGTCTGGTGTTGCACTTCGTTTGTGAGTTCAGGGGGACCTTTCACTTCTCTTTCAAGGAGACAACCATGTGCCTCTTCTCGATGCCCGCCATGCCCGCGTCGCCGCCGATGCCGCCCGCACCGCCGACTCCTCCCGCGCCGCCGGTGACGCCGACCCAGGCCGATCCCGCCGTGAAGGCCGCGCGTGAAGACGCCCGCCGGCGTGCGGCCGGCCTGCAGGGCTATCGCAGCACCATTGCAACGTCTGGATTGGGTCTGCAGAGCGTCCCGAACATGACGGCGAGCGCACTAAAGACACTATTGGGCCAATGACTGATCGTCTCGAGTTCGGCTGCAGTTGCGGTCCACGGCTGAAGGTGCAGAGAGGCCCCTCCCTGAGGTGTTTCAATGGCGACGCACACTTGTCCCTTTTTGGTGGTGCGAAATTGGATTCAGGAACTGCCTTCTTCAAGTTTGCGGCAATCTCGCGTCGCCATGAGAATTCTCAGGATGTAGACGAATGCCAGCACTCCGACGGCAGAAAGAACGCCTGTCACCAGCGCGAATGCCCGACCGTCACTCCACGGCGCCTCGCCGGCGAGGCCATAGAAGAGAGCCAGGTTGAGATTTGCATAGATCGTCAAGCCTATGGCGACTGGTTGAAGACGCGGCTGTCGCGACCAAAGGACGAAGCCCAGCAGCATCGCCAAGAACAGATGGTTCTCATGCACGCCGGGGGCGAACATGAAATAGGCGGTGAATCCCCCCAGGCCGAACGTCAGCATCGTCGTGGGATCATTGCGGTGATGCCAGCCGCTGGCGGCGAGGAGCACGAGGTAAATCGTGGCAAAGAGCACCCTTAGCGCGATCAATGCATAGGTCGGGGCGACAATATTCTGAACTCCATAGCCAAGCACGATCTGGACGAGCCACGGAAGGTTCAATGTCTCCCCGCTCCAGATCGAATTGTCGAATGCCCGATAGAATGCGTCCCAGACGTCTGGCCAGAACAAGCAAGCGATTGTGATCGCCCCTGTCACCAGCATGCCGACGGCGGCAACCAGCTGACGTCGAGGCAGTGCCTTCACTTGCTCGAACCAGATAATCAGCATGAAAGGCAATAGAATGATCGGCTGCCATTTGATTATGCAGGCAAGGCCAAAGGTTGTTGCCGACAGGATCGGACGGCCGTCGAGCGCGGCAAAGAGCGCGGCAAGCAAGGGAATGGCGAAGAAAATGTCGAGATAGCCGAGGAAAGACCCGGAAAGAGCGACGGCCAGGACATAGGCCAAGGATAGCCCCACCCTCCTCGTATGCATCATGAAGAGCAGAGCGGAGCCGAGCTGGGCGGTTGCGATGAGTGACTTGAGAACGGTCATGTCACTAGCGGCCGGAAGCAGCCGGCGGGCGAGAAACAATAATGTCGCGGTGCCCGGCGGATAGTCGTCGGCGATGGCAGCGTAGCCCTCGATCAAGCCATATCGCGACAATGTGGTCAGCCACGGCAGCCAATGGCCGTCAACGTCCAGGGTTCCCGGTGCAGACCAAGATATCCAGGACACGGACAGCGAGATCAGCGCCACCGTGCCGTACCTGACCATGATGAAAGCGCCGCTTCGCTTCACGATTGCGACGACTGACTTTCCCGCACTTGATCGGCGGTACAGAAGGTATTCGCGATGCGGTTCATTTGCGAAAGCGCCTCGCCAGCATTGCAGATGTTTGAATGGATGTAGAGATTCTCTCGATCAGGAGTGCCATCTGAATCTTTTCCCAAGGTCCATGAGCCTCGGTCATAGACCTCGTGGGCTGCCGCCGCGACATAAATTTCTGGGTTGCGATCGAGCCGAAATGTAAAGGCGGAACCGTGGCCGGTAACCAACTCAGCAGGTTGTGGAGCGCATCCTGCAGCGGCGTGTTGTCGCTTCTTTCCACGAAGCCGAGGGTGATGGCGCGATGGCCGGAGGCGATGATAGCCTTTCGCCATGTGCGGTAAGTTCACGGCCCTGGCATCCTGGAGCGAAGTCGTCGAGTTCTCGCAGGCGCTCACGGAGAGCAGCGGCGGCGGTGGCGAGGCCAGCAACGAGGGCGGCGGCAACGACGCAATCGTCAGCTACCGCGT
>JAUXWB010000031.1 GCA_030684475.1 Reyranella sp.
TCGGTGGGGACGGGCTCAAACCGGACTCAGACGGCCTGGCGTGACGTACCATCCGTGGCAAGCTCCACCCTCGCGTACGCGTCAACCCGCGGCGTGCGCGGGCGGGTCATGCTTATGTAGGAGAACTGGCGCGGTCCAACCGCCAGCCTGCCAGAAACATAGTCCATTTCCTGCTGAACCTGCAACTTCACCCCGTTCACATTTGCGTGAGCGGATGCTGGCAGTGCAAGCACCCGGCTCGCCGATTCAACCGGATGCCAGCCCGCCCTAGCGTGGCCACTGCCGCAGCGCCACCAGTCCGCCGTCGATCGGCAGCAGGACGCCCGTCACCCAGCGCGATTCGTCCGAGGCGAGATAGACCGCGCCGTGGGCGATGTCCCAGGCCGTTCCCTCGACCTGCATCGGCACCAGATTCTTGCGGCGCTCGCGCGCCTCGGCGCCGAGATGCGCCACCATCGGCGTATGCACCGAGCCCACGACGATGCAGTTGGCGCGAATGTTCTGGGTCGCATAGTCGGCCGCGACCGAGAGCGTGAAACCATGGAGACCGGCCTTGGCCGTGGCATAGGCCACGGCGCCGGGGCTGCCCATCAGGCCGAGGGCGCCGGCGATCGACGACACCATGATGATCGAGCCGCCGCCGCCCTCCTTCATCTTCGGCAGACAATATTTCGTGCAGAGCATGGTGGTGGTGAGATTGGCTTCCAGCACCTTGTGCCAGTCCGCCAGCGTCACGGTCTCGGGCGTACCCGGCGCGCCGATGCCGACATTGTTGTGCAGGATGTCGAGGCGGCCGTATTTCTTGGCGGCGAACTCGGCCATCGCCTCGGCGGCATCGGCCTTGGCCACGTCGCCCGCGAACACGGAGGCCTCGCCGCCCTCGTCCTTGATCTGCCTGGCGAGCTTCTCGGCGCGCTCGGCGCTGCGGTTGACCAACACCACCTTGGCACCTTCGCGCGCAAACAGCATGGCCGTCGCCATGCCGTTGCCCACGCCCTCACCGCGCGGCGCAGCACCGGTCACCACCGCAACTTTGCCATCCAGACGTCCGGCCATGTCTTCTCTCCCGACGGAATGCTATTTCTTGAATCGACCTTAACCGGGAGACTGACGCCATGGCCAGCAAGACGGAGAGCTACGAAGGCGGCTGCACCTGCCGCCATGTGCGCTATCGCCTGAGTTCCAAGCCGATGTTCGTCAATTGCTGCCATTGTCGCTGGTGCCAGCGCCAGTCGGGCACGGCGTTCGCGCTCAATGCCATGATCGAAGCCGATCGGGTGGAACTCTTGGAGGGCGAAGTCGAGACAATCCTCACGCCGTCAGCCAGCGGCAAGGGCCAGAAGATCGCACGCTGCCCCAAGTGCCGCATTGCAGTCTGGAGCAACTATGTCGCCGTGGGCGATGCGATCCGCTTCGTGCGCGTAGGCTCACTCGATGAGCCCGACCGGGTGCCGCCGGATGTCCATATCCACACCGTGTCCAAGCAGCCGTGGGTCGTGCTGCCGCAAAACGTGCCGGTGTTCACTGCCTCCTACGACGCCACCACGCTATGGCCGAAGGAAAGCCTGGAGCGGCGGACGGCGTTGATGGCCGCACGCGGCTAGTTCTTCCAGTAATCCGGCAGCCTCGCCGCCAGCCACTTCGCCAGGGCGGCGTTCACCGCAACAGGCTGCTCCTGCGCCATCCAGTGGCCGGAGTTCACCACCACTTCGGTGAGATCGGCGCAGTCGCGGCGCATCGGGTCGGCAAGCTTCGACTGCATGGTCTCGCAGGTCGTGTCATAGGCGCCGTGCAGGAACAGGACCGGCATCGCAAGCTTGCCGCCGTTCTTCGACGTCGCCGAGTAGGCACTGTTGGCCTTGTGATTCATGTACCAGGAGTCGGGCCCGAAGAAGCCGTTGCGCGTCAGTGCCGCAGCATAGGCTTCCATGTCGGCTTCGGTGATGACATCGGCATCGCGCGGAACGTCGGGGCAGGCGCCGCCGCCGAACCAGCCGCCGACGGCACGCACCATCGAGGTCGGCGCGGGCTTGCCGATCCGCGCCGGATCGCCCTTGCGGAACAGCGCCTTCACGAAGTTGCGCACATTGGCCTCGAAGCCCTTGCACGCCTTGTCGAAGTTCTCCTCGTAGAAGAACTGGTAGTCCCACTGGCCTGCCGGGAACTTGTCGGCGGGATAGACCGTGCGGTCGACCAGCGGCACCACCGTCTCGAGCGTGTAGCCGCTGGTGAGATAGGGCACGCAGTGGCTCGCCACGCCCACGGTCTTGTCGGGATGGTGGCTGGCAACGTTCCAGACGACCGGGCTGCCCCAGTCGTGGCCGATCCAGACGGCCTTCTCTCTTCCGAGCGCGGCCAGGAGTTCCAGCATATCCTCGACGATCAGCGCCTGCGCGAAATCCTCGTGGCGTGTGTAGGTGCTGGAGCGGCCATAGCCGCGCATGTCGGGCGCGATGCAGCGGAAACCGAGCGCCGCGAAAGCCGGAAGCTGGTGCCGCCACGACAGCGACAGCTCCGGCCAGCCATGGACGAAGATCAGCAGCGGGGCATCTTCCGCTCCGCAAGCGAGGTAGCCCGTGGTGTGACGGGCGGTCTTGACGGTGTGTTCGGTGACCGGGAATGTCATGGGAAGGAGAAAGTCTCATGGAAATCGACACCGGCACAACCGAACTCTTGTGCTCCGTGCGCGACGGCGTGGCGCTGATCACGCTCAACCGGCCCGAGGCGCGCAATGCCATGTCGGACAGGCTGACGCCGGCGCTCAGGACCCAGATCAAGGAGCGCGGCAGCGATCCCACTGTCGGCGCGCTGCTCATCACCGGCGCCGGCACCGCCTTCTGCAGCGGCGGCGACGTAAAAGGCATGGGCGACCGCGGCACGCGCGGCGCCATGAGCTTCGAGGAGCGCCTGTCCGATCTCCGGGTGCGCCAGACCCTGCTGACCGGCGCCCTGGTCGGCGTGCGCAAACCCACCATCGCGGCCCTTCCCGGCGCGGCGGCGGGCGCCGGCCTCGCCATCGCGCTTGCCTGCGACATGCGAATCGCTGCCCAGTCGGCGTTCGTCAGCACGGGCTACGCCCGCGTCGGATTGAGCGGCGACTACGGCATCGCCTGGCTGCTGACCCGCGCCGTGGGCTCGGCGCGGGCGCGCGAGCTGATGTTCACCGCCGAGCGGGTCGATGCCGAGCGCTGCGAGCGCATCGGCCTGGTGAACCGCGTCGTGCCCGACGACAAGTTGCAGGCGGAAGCTTTTGCCCTGGCCAAGTCGCTGGCCGAGGGTCCGCGCGTGGCGCTGCGCAACATGAAGGACAATCTCGACGACGCACTGCACATCGACCATGCAATGGCGCTCTACCGCGAGGCCGAGCGCCTGGTGCAGGCTTCGCGCACCGACGACCACAAGGAAGCGGTGCGGGCGTTCGTGGAGAAGCGGAAGCCGAAGTTCACCGGAAAATAGAAAGGGACGTTAGTCTCGATCAGGGGCGCCGGGCGGGAAGAACGACCGGTAGGGCCGCGCTTCCTCTACGGCGCGCGCGAAGGACGGCCGCTTGAGCAGCCGCGCACGGTAGGCGCGGACCGTGCCGAACTTTTCGACGATCGGATGCACCCAGTCGGCGTAGAAGAGCGACGGCGCTGCCGCGCAGTCGGCCAGCGTGAAATCCTCGCCCGCCGCCCAGGTGCGTCCCTTGAGCTCGCCGTCGAGCCACTCGTAGAACTGATCGAGCCGCGCCTTTGCATCGGCCACGCCCCTGGGGTCGCGCTCGCCCGCGCCGCGCAGCGCATCGCCGACCACCCTCTGCATCGGCCCCATGACGTAGTTGTCGAAGACGCGGTCGAGGAAACGCACTTGCAATGCGGCCTTGGAATCCGAAGGGATCAGGCGGATCGGCCCGGGATGACGCAGCATCAGATGTTCCACGATGATGCTCGCTTCCCGCACGACCTCGCCGCCGTCGGTGAGCACCGGCATCAGCCGCAGCGGCCAGAGCTTCGCCAGTTCCGCGAAGGAGTCGGCGTCGCCCAACAGGCGCGACGTGAAAGGCGTATCGTTCTCGTAGAGCGCAATCAGCACTTTCTGGCAGTACGACGAGAAGGGATGGGCATGGAGAACGAGTGTCACGGTCAGATCACCCGCACCGCCATCTTGCCGCGGTTCCTGCCGTCGAACAGCCCGATCAACGCCTCGGGCGCCTTGTCGAGGCCGTCGACGATATCGACGATCGCCTTGATCTTGCCCTCGGCGACCCAGCGCGCCAGCCGCTGCTCGGCCTCGGCTCGGCGGTCATAGAAATCCATGACGATGAAGCCCTCCATGCGCAGCCGCTTGGTGACGACCAGCCCCGGCACCGCCATCGGCCCGGGGGCGGGCTTGTCGACGTCGTATTGCGAGACGTTGCCGCAACAGGCGATGCGGCCGCGCAGGTTCATCAGCGAAAGGGCGGCATCCAGCACCGCACCGCCGGTGTTGTCGAAATAAACGTCAATGCCGGCGGGACATGCCGCTGCCAGCGCGCGGCGGACGCCGCCCGCCTTGTAGTCGACGGCCGCGTCGAAGCCGAGCTCGCGTACCAGCCAGTCGCATTTGTCCTGCCCGCCCGCCGTGCCGACGACGCGGCAGCCCGCGAGCTTGGCGATCTGGCCCACCATGGTGCCGACCGCCCCGGCCGCCGCCGACACCAGCACCGTGTCGCCGGGCTTGGGCTGGCCCACGTCCAGCAGGCCGAAATAGGCTGTGAGGCCGGTGACGCTCAGCGGACCGATCAGGAGTTCGAGCGGCGCCTTGATGGTGCGCTTGGTGAGGCGTCTTGCCGGCAGCACCGCGTAGTCCTGCCAGCCCCAGTCGCCTTCGACGATGTCGCCCGCCGCCAGGCCCGAAGACTTGGACTCGACCACCTCGCCGATCGTGAAGCCGCTCATCACCTGGCCGGGTTCCAGTGCATCGCGATAGGTCTTGCCCATCATCCAGGCCCGATTGGCGGGATCGAGGGAGAGCATGCGCGTGCGTACCAGCACCTCGCCGTCCTTGGGCACGGGAATCGCCGTCTCGGTCCATTGGAACGTGTCGGCGGCAATCTTGCCTTGCGGTTGCTTGGCGTAGAGCCATTGACGGTTCATGGCGCTCACTCCTTGTAGTTGGCGACGCGCTTCTGGAGGTTGGACATGATGGCTTCGAGCTGGTTGGCCGAGCCGATCAGCTTCTGCTGCTCGACCGACTCCATCATCAGGCCCGATGCCGCATCGGTGGCGACCGCGGCATTGAGCAGGCGTTTTGCGGCCCGGACCGCGTCGGGGCTCTTGGATGCGATCTCACGCGCCGTTTCGAATGCTGCCGCCCGCGGATCGTCGACCACGCGCGTGACGAAGCCCATCTGCTGCGCCTCGGCGCCGTTGAAGATGCGGCCGGTGTAGGTGAGTTCGCGCACCACGTCCTCGCGCGCCAGATGGCGCATGAGCTGGGTGCCGGCGAGGTCGGGCACCAGACCCCATTTGATCTCCATCACCGAAAAGCGCGTGTCGGCGGTGGCGTAGCGAACGTCCGGGCCCAGCGCGATCTGGAAGCCGCCGCCGAAGGCCACGCCATGGACGGCGGCAATCACCGGCACCGGCAGCGCGCGCCACAGCCAGGCACACTGCTGCGGCCGGTTGGCGATGCCGTGGGTGCGCTTGGTGAGATCGCGCGACCCAGGCACGGCGGCATCGCCCTGGTTCATCGCGGCGAAGCTGCCCATGTCGAGGCCGGCGCAGAAGGCCTTGCCTTCGCCCGACAGCACGACTGAGCGCAGGCCCTTCATCTCGGCAAGCCTGGCGCCCGCCTCGATGATGCCCTCGAACATCGCGGGATCGAGCGCGTTCATCTTGTCGGCGCGGATCAGGCGGACGTCGGCGACGCCGTCCTTGAGATCGATCGAGACGCGGTCCTTCATTTGTCCTTCTCCGATTTCATCCATTCGCGCAGCCGGCGCTTCACTTCTTCCGGGTCGAGCCGCTCCGGTGGCGCCGGGCTGCCGTCGCGGTGCTTGGGCCATACGAGCATGGCGATGCCACGCTGCACGTCGGCGAACGTGCAGTCGTCGGGCAGGCGATCGAGCAGGGCACGCACCTCTGCCTTTACGTCGGGCGCCTTCACTTCCGTCATACCTGCACCATCCGCCAGATCCCCTGTGCAACATATACCGCACCCAACGCCAGGATGATCCGCCGCGTCCAGTGATAGAACTGCTTGTCCGACATGCGGTCGAGGAAGCGGCGCGAGAGCGTGGTGCCGAACACGGCGAAGCCCGCGGCGTAGGCCATCACCAGCCACTGCTCGAGGTCGCGCGCGGCCGGATCGTCGATCAGGACGGCGAAGTACACGACCTTGGTAAGATGGCCCAGTACCTGGGCTGCCGCCTTGGTCGCGACATTGACCTGCCGCGTCATGCCGGTGCGGACATAGAAGATGTCGAGCAGCGGCCCGGTGACGCCCGACACGAGCTGGATGGCGCCACCGATCACGCCGGCCAGGAATGCCTGGCCCGGCGCCTCGATATCCAGGGCGATGCGCTTGGGCACCGCCAGCGCAATGAAGGGAGTGATTCCCACCGCCACGAGCACCAGCGCCTTGTCGGGCACGAAGTCGAAGAAGGAGAAGACGACCAGCGCGACCGCCGCTCCGGCACCGAACCGCAGCACGACGCTCCATTTCACATGATGCCGCCACAGCCAGGCGCGCCAGCCGTTGGCCGCGATCTGGATGACGCCGTGGAACACCATGGCGACCGGCACCGGCAGCAGGACCAGCAGGAAGCCGATCAGCAACATGCCGCCCGCCATGCCGAAGATGCCGGAGATGAAGGAGGTCACGACGGCCGCGACCGCCAGCGCCGCCAGGATGGGCAGGGAGAACATCGCTGGCCGGCGTAGCCCAGCGTGCAGACGCTGTCGAGGATGGGTTAGGGTGGGGCATGACCAACACCGATCTTCTCTTCGTGCCGGCCGTGAAGGCCCCTCACTAAGAAGCTTGGAATCAAACCGGAGTAGACCTGCCGATGACCTGGCTGCCTCCCACCATCACGCCCATCGCCCTGTTGCTGATCTCCAACGTCTTCATGACGTTCGCCTGGTACGGGCACCTGAAGTTCACCGACAGGCCGTTGTGGCTGGTGGTGGTGGCGAGCTGGGGCATCGCCTTCGTCGAGTACTGCTTCGCCGTCCCCGCCAATCGTTGGGGTCATACCGTCTATTCCGCCGCCGAGCTGAAAACCATGCAGGAGGTGATCACGCTCACCGTGTTCGCCGCCTTCTCGGTGCTCTATCTAGGTGAACGCATCACGATAAATCACCTCGTGGGTTTCGCCCTTATCTGCGCCGGTGCCTTCTTCGTCTTCAAGGGACCTCTTCCGGCGTAACCGCGGCCGCCCGGGTGCATGCATGAGGATGCTGCCGACCCTGCGACGAAGCGAACTGGCCGCGCTGGCCGGCGTCCTGCTGATTGCGACGCTCCTGAGACTCTGGGACCTCGACGCCAACGGCTTCGGCAACGAATACTATGCCGCCGGCGTGCGCAGCATGCTGCAGGGCGCCCGTCTCTTCTTCTACAACGCCTTCGATCCGGCGGGGCTGGTCTCGCTCGACAAGCCGCCGCTCGCCTTCTGGATCCAGACCGCTTTCGCCGCCATGCTGGGCTACAGCGGCTGGGCGATCCATCTGCCGCAGGCGCTGGCTGGCGTGGCCTCGATGGCGCTGCTCTACGGCCTCGTGCGCCGGCCGTTCGGAAGAATCGCGGCTTTTTTTGCTGCCCTGCTGCTGGCCCTCTCGCCCGTGGCCGTCGCGGCCGATCGCTCCAACAACGGCGATTCCTGGCTGGTGTTGCTCCTGCTGATCGCGGCGGCGCTGGCAATGCGGGGCCGCGGGCTTTCCTTCGTCCTCGCCATGGCGGCGCTCGGCCTCGCCTTCAACGTCGAGATGCTGGCCGCCCTGGTTTGCGGACCCGCTTTGCTCGTCGGCTGGTGGCTGGCCAGCACGCTCGACTGGCGCCAGCGCCTCGCGTGGCTCGCGGCGGGCGGTGCGACGCTCACGGTCGTGGCGCTCTCCTGGGCCGTCGCCTTCGATCTCACGCCTCGCGACTCGCGCCCGCAGACCGGCGGCAAGGGCGATTCCATGCTCGAGCTGATCGTCGTGCACGACGGCCTCGAGCGCTTCGTGCACCATCCGCCGGCGACGCCGGCCTTCAGCTCTCCGGCCTTTGACGCCGCACCGGTCGGCCCGTTGCGGCTCGCCACGCCGATGCTCGCTGCCCAGTTCGCCTGGGCGCTGCCGCTCGCCCTGCTCGGCGCCGCGCTGGCGTGGCGCCGGAGTGCCTGGGTGGCCCTCTGGGCGAGCTGGGTGCTGGCCTACGCGATCGTCTACAGCGCCGCCGGCGGCATCTTCCACATCTACTATCTCGCGACCCTGGCGCCGCCACTGGCCGCGCTCGCCGGCGTCGGCTGCTACGAGCTGTGGCGGCGCGGCCCCAACTATCTTGCGCTGGGTCTCGCCGCCACCGCGCTTTGGCAAGGCTACATCACGGCGACCACGCTCGGCTGGACGGCGGGCTGGATCGGCTTTCCCGGCGTGGGGCTGCTGGCTGCCTCTGCCGCATGGTGGCGCGCCAAGCGCCCGCCCGCGATCATCGGCGGCATCGCCTTGGTGGTGCTGCCCGCGGTCTGGGCGCTGAGTCCGGTCTTTTCCCCGGGCAATCTCACCCTGCCCTCGGCCAGCCTGCCGCGTTGGCTGGGCATGGACGACGGTCGTGGCCCCGTCCTGTCGCGCCGCTTCCGTTCGCTGACCGACGATCCCAAGCTGCTGGCCTACCTGCAAGCGCAACGCGGCCCGGCGCGCTTCCTTGCCGCCACGCCGACGGCGCTACTCGCCGCGCCGATCATCATTCACACCGGCGAGGCTGCCCTGGCGTTCGGCGGCCATCTCGGCAACGACCCGATCATGAGCATCGAGGCGTTCGCCGAGCGCGTGCGGCGCGGCGAGGTCCGTTACGCGATCCTGGGCACGGTCCGCCGGCCGGCGGATTTCGATGCCTGGGTGCGCGCCCACGGCGTGCCGGTCGATCCGGCGCTGTGGCGCTCGCTGCCGGCCGAGCCGCGCCACCGGATCGAGCTCTACGATCTTGCGCCGCGGCGACCTGCCCGCTGAACCACCCCGCGCCGAAGCCGCGGGCGGCCTGATCGGCGAAGAAGGCCTCCTGGGTACCGCCCAGTGCCATGGATGATTTGGATATCATTGCGAGCAATTCGTAATAGTGTTGGGGAAGTAGCTTTTTTCAATTGGGAGGTAGAGCACATGGCGGCGATCGTTCTGGCGCATGGCGCTTGGTCTGCGGCATGGGCCTGGAAAAAGATGCGGCCGCGTCTGCGGGCCGCTGGCCACGACTTCTTTTCACCGACCTACACCGGGCTCGGCGAGCGCGCCCATCTCGCCCGCCCCGAGATCGACCTCTCGACCCACATCCAGGACGTGCTGGCGGTATTGGAAATGGAAGACCTGACCGACGTCACCCTGCTCGGCCATTCCTATGGCGGCATGGTCGCCACCGGCGTTGCCGACAAGGCGCACGCGCGTATTGCACGTGTCGTCTACATCGACGCCTTCGCGCCAAAGGACGGGCAGAGCCTGTTCGATCTGGTCGGCCCGAAGGCGGAGGGCAACATGCGCGCGGGTGCCGCCAAGGACGGCGACGGCTGGCGGCTTCCCGTCAATCCGATGCCGCCCGACACCGCGCCCGAGGACGTGGCCTGGGCCAGTCCGCGTCGCCGTCCGCAGCCCATTCGGACCTTCGAACAGAAGCTCCAGCTCGACTCCAAGGAACCCCCGCCGCCGCGCCACTATATTTATGCCACCCGCAACGGGCCGGGCGACCCGTTCCGCCAATTCAGCGAGCGCGCCAAGAGCGAGCCCGGATGGAAGTCCTACGAGATCGATGCCAGCCATAACCCCCACATCACCTGCCCCGATGTGCTGATGGCGCTGTTGACCCGGATCATGCCGAACACCTGGGAGGACAAGTGAGCCTGGATCTCGCCCACGACGTTCTTCGCCAGCTCGGCCGCGCCCGACGCGCCGACGATTCCCTGGCGATCACCGGCGACGACGATCCCGTGTTCGTCACCCCCTGGCGCATCGGCCGTGCCGGATCGGCGGCGCTGGGCGCGGTGGGGCTCGCCGTCTCCGACCTCTGGCGTCTGCGGACCGGCAAGCCGCAGGCCGTCGGCATCGATCTGCGCGCGGCCGCCGCCTCGCTGCGCTCGAACACTTATGTCCGCCGCAACGGCGAGCGGCCGGTGTCGTGGGATCCGCTGGCCGGCCACTATCCGACGCGCGACGGCCGGACGATGTTCCTCCACACCAACCATCCGCACCATCGTGCCGGTGCGCTTCGTATTTCTGGCGCCAAGGCCGAGACTCGCGAGGCACTGGCCGAGGCCGTCGCCAAATGGAATGGCCTCGCCATCGAGGAGGCGATCGCCGCCGGCGACTGCGCCGGCGGCCTCGTGCGCAGCCGCGACGAATGGAATGCCCATCCACACGGCATCGCCGTCGCCAGGCTGCCGCTGATCGACATGACCAAGATCGGCGAGGCGCCGGCGCGGCCCTTGCCCAAAGGCGAGCGACCCTTGAGCGGCGTGCGCGCCCTCGATCTCACCCGCGTGTTGGCCGGCCCGACCAGCGGCCGTGTGCTGGCGGAGAACGGCGCCGACGTGCTCCATATCGCGGCGCCGCACCTGCCGTATCAGACCGAACTGCTGATGGACACGGGCCACGGCAAGCGCTGTACCTGGATCGATCTCCGCGAGCAGGCCGGCATCGAGACGCTGACCGGACTGGTGCGCGAGGCCGATGTTTTCACCCAGGGCTATCGGCCGGGCACGCTCGCCGCCCGTGGCTTCTCCCCGGAGCGGCTGGCCGAGCTGCGGCCGGGCATCGTCTGCGTCAGCATCTGCGCCTATGGCCACGAAGGCCCCTGGTCCTCGCGGCGCGGCTTCGACTCGATCGTGCAGAATGTGACCGGCCTCGCCGCGACGCAGGGCACCCTGGAAAAGCCGCGCAACATGCCGGTGCAGGCCAACGACTACATCGCCGGTTATCTCGCGGCGCTGGGCGCCATGGTCGGTCTCGCGCGGCGTGCCGAGCAGGGCGGCTCATGGCTGGTGCGCGTCTCGCTGGTCCAGGTCGCCCACTGGATCGCGAGCCTCGGCACCGTCGACGGCAGCAAAGGCGCAGCCGAACTGGCCGATGACGAACTGGCCGACCTCATCACCGAAAGCGTCGGCCCGTTCGGCCGGCTGAACCATCTCCGCCCGATCGTGCAGTTGAGCGAGACGCCCGCCTTCTATGCCCGCCCCGCCGAGCCGCTCGGCAGCTCACCGGCGCGGTGGACCGCGTCCCTTAAATAACGAGACTCTGGACATGCCCGACGCCCTCACCACCATCGCCGACCTCGAAGCGCTCTATGGCCAGCCCGGCGAGACCTCGACCGTCAAGGAAGTGACGCGGATCACGCCGCAGTACCGGGCCTATATCGAGGCATCGCCCTTCGCCTCGCTCGCGACCTCGGGACCGGAGGGGCTCGACTGCTCGCCGCGCGGCGACAAGCCGGGCTTCGTGCGCGTGCACGACGAGAAAACCCTGATGCTGCCCGACCGGCGCGGCAACAACCGGATCGATTCGCTGCGCAACATCGTGCGCGATCCGCGCGTGGCGCTGCTGTTCATGATCCCGGGCGTGGGCAATACGCTCAGGGTCAACGGTCGCGCCCGTCTCAGCGTCGAGCCGGCGCTGCTCGCCTCCTTCGCCATCGACGACAAGGCGCCGCGCTCGGTCATGGTGATGACCGTCGATGCCGTCTACTTCCAGTGCGCCCGCGCCCTGGTGCGCTCCGAACTGTGGAACCCGGCCCGCCATGTCGACCCCAGGAGCCTGCCCAGCGCCGGCCAGATCCTGGCGGCGCTGAGCCAGGACCGCATCGACGGCGGGACCTACGACCGCGAGTGGGCCGGCCGCGCCGCCAGGACCATGTGGTAGGCCTCTAGGCCACGGCCTGCATGAGGGAGCGCGCGGACAGCGCTTCGAGGAAGCGCTGGCAAAAGACCTGGGCCGTGGTCTGGAACACCTTGGCCTTCAGCGCGGCGTGCCGCTCCTTGCGTTCGGCGGCCGGCATCGTCAACGCCAGGTGCATGGCATCGGCGATGGCATCGGGATCGAAGGGATTGACGATCAGGGCCTCAGTGAGCTCGTGCGCCGCGCCGGCGAACCGCGACAGCACCAGAACGCCCGGATCCTCGTCCGGCTGGGCGGCGATGAACTCCTTGGCGACCAGGTTCATGCCGTCGCGCAGCGGCGTCACCACGCCGATCCGCCCGAGGCGGTAAAGGCCCGCGAGCGTCGTGCGCGGAGCCGCCCGCGCGCTGTAGCGCAACGGCGTCCAGTCGAACTCGGAGAACTTGCCGTTGATCCGGCCCGCCAGCCGATCGAGTTCGATACGCAGCTTCCGGTATTCGTCGACCTCCTCGCGCGACCGCGGGCAGATCTGCAGGAAATGGATCCTGCGGCGGTGCTCGGGATACTTCTCGAGCAGGCGGCCGAAGGCCTCGAAGCGCTGCGGCAGACCCTTTGAATAGTCCATGCGGTCAACGCCGATGATGAGCGCGCGCCCGACCAGGCTCTCGGCCACCCTCTGCACCAGCTTGTCGCTGGCCGCGCGCCCGGCATCCCGTGCGAAGCCCTCCGCGTCGATGCCGATCGGGTCGGCAAAGGCGCGCATGCGGCGGCCATTCAACCGGATCCACTCGCCGTCGACCGTGGCGCCCAGCATGCGCTGCGCGCAATCGCGGAAATCCCGGGCATGCTCTTCGGTCTGGAAGCCCACGACGTCGTAGGCGCAGAGATCGGCCACCAGGTCGCGCGCGACCGGCATCGCCTCCAGCATCGACGGCGGCACGAACGGCACATGCAGGAAGAAGCCGAGCGCGCCGGTGAAACCCCGCTCGCGCAGCATCCGGCCGAACGGGATGAGGTGGTAATCGTGTACCCACACGGTGTCGTCGGACTTGACGACCTGCCCGAGCGAAGCCGCGAAGCTTTCATTGACCGCGAGATAGCCGGCATAGTCCTCGCGACGGAACTGCATCAGCCCGAGCCGGAAGTGCAGCAGCGGCCACAGCGCCCCGTTGGCAAAGCCGACATAGAAGCTGCGATGCGCCTCGGACGTGAGATCGACGGTGGCGTAAGTGACGCCGCGCGCCTCGACCAGCGCCGGTTGCGCCGCAGGCTCGGCGGCGAGCCGCCCGCTCCAGCCGAACCACATCGATCCCGGTATCAGAAGGTCGCGCAAGGCGACGGCCAGTCCACCGGCGGTCGCGCCCCGGGATTTGGGAATCGGCACTCGATTCGAGACGATCACGAGGCGTGCCATAGTCCCTCCTCCCAGCTTCTCGACAAGCGCATGGCCGACAGGATCAGCCCGACCTGCGAGTAGGTTTGCGGAAAGTTGCCCCACAGTTCACCGGTGCGGGGGTCGATGTCCTCCGAAAGAAGGCCGAGATGGTTGCGCCGGGCGAGCAGGTTATTGAATAGCTCGAGCGCCTCGTCGCGCCGGCCGACGCTCACCAGGGCGTCGATGTACCAGAAGGTGCAGAGCAGGAAGGCATTCGATGGCGCGCCGAAGTCGTCGGCCTCGGCGTAACGCATCACGAAGCCGTTCTTCATCAGCCGCTTGCCCACGACATCGAGCGTGGCGTGGAAGCGCGGATCGTCGGAGCGCAGCAATCCGATCTCGGGCAGCACCAGGCTCGAGGCGTCGAGCATGTCGCGGTCGAGCACGCCCGACAGCCAGCCGTCTGGCGTCGTGCCACGCGTCAGGATCTCCTGGCGCAGCACGCCGGCCCGCGCCAGCCACTCGCGCGATTCGGCATCGACGCTGACCCGCTTGGCGATCATGCCGAGTCGATGCTGCGCCGCCCAGCACATCGCCGCCGAGAAGGTGTGGACCTCTTCGCGCTCGCGATACTCCCAGAGGCCGGCATCTGGCGTCAGTGCGGCACGATGCGCCTCGTGGCCGACGACGCAGAGCTGGCGATAGAGTTCGAGATCTCCCTGGCGCGGCAGGCGCTCGTCCCAAAACATCTGCGCCGCCGTCAGGACCATCGAGCCGTAGGTGTCATTTTGGCGCTGGCCGACCGCGGCATTGCCGACGCGCACCGGTCCGAAGCCGCGATAGCCCGGCAGCGAATCGACCAGGCGCTCGGTCGTGTCGGTGCCCGGCGCGATGGCGAACAGCGGCGCGATCTCGTGGGCCTCGCCGCGCGAGCTGCCGGCCTCGACGATATCGACGATGAAGCGCACATAGCTTTCCATGGTGAGCGTCGCCGACAGGCGATTGAGCGCCGTCACCGTGAAGAACGCGTCACGTAGCCAGGTGAAACGATAGTCCCAATTTCGTGACGTTCCCGCCTCTTCCGGCACCGACGTCGTGAGCGCCGCCAGCACCGCGCCGGTGTCCTCGAAGCTGCAGAGCTTCAGGGTGATCGCCGCGCGGATCACGGCGACCTGCCAGTCGAACGGGATGTTGAGATCGCGCACCCAGGTCTGCCAGTAGAGCTCGGTTTCGGCGAGGAAGGTGCGCGCGATCGTATCGGGGTTGTCGGTAATGCTTTCGTCGGCGCCGACCAGCAGCGTGATCGGCCGGTCGAGCGAGAACTCGGTCTCGTGCAGCAAATAGTTGATCGAGGCATCCGTCGTCAGCCTCAGCACCGACGCGTCGCCGAAGTAACGCACATGATTGCTGCCGGCCGTGACCTGCGCCCGGCGCGCCCCGTAGTCGAAGGTCGGTCGAAGCCGCACGGCGACCCGCGGCCGGCCGGCCACCGGCTCTATCCGCCGCACCAGCATGGGCGGACGGAACATGCGGCCGAAGCGCCGGAAGCGCGGCGCGAAATCGACGATGCGGACCGTGCCGCCCGCGCCGTCGATCGTGGTCTCGAGGATAGCCGAGTTGTGCAGGTAGCGCTGGCGCGTTTCCTTGGCCCCAGCCACCACGACATCCATGAAGCCGCTCTGCGGATCGTTGCCACCCAGCAGCGCGTTGAATACCGGATCGCCGTCGGGCCGGCTGAGCCCGTGCCAGACATGCCGGCCGTTGCGGTCGATCAGGCTCGCGATCGAGCAGTTGCCGACGACGCCGAGGTCGAGGCTGCTCATGGCGAGATTCCGATCTGCGCCCGGCTCGGGACGAGGCGACCTTCGAGCAGGTCCGCCTCGCGTTTCAGCCAGGCGCGCACGATCGCGGGATCACCGCCGAAGAACTCGGCGACGCGCAGGCCCTGCCCGCCAAAGGCACGCGCGGCGTCCATTCCCGCCTCGTCGGTGAAATCGTCGCCAATGAAGATCGGCTTGCGGCCGGCAAAGGGTGCCGACGCCATCAGCCGTTCGACCGCAAGCCCCTTGGACACCGCGCGCGGACCGATCTCGACCGCCTCACGTGCGGGGATCAGCCGAAACCAGGGGTCATCGTCGGCCACCAGCGAGCGCGCCAGCCGCCACACCTCGCTGCCGTGTTCGGGGGCCAGCCGGTAATGGACGGCGCAACCATGCGGCTTGGGCTCGATCAGCACGCCCGGCCAGCGCGCGGCGGCGGCGGCCAACGACGCGCGCCAAGCCTCGGGCACGGCCAGCCCTACGGGCATTTCTTCCAGGGTGCCGTCCTCGTAGCGCAGCGAAGCACCATGCTCCCCGGCTGTCGTGGCCGAGAACGGCGCGAGCAGGCTGTCGACCACGCCAAGCGGCCGGCCCGTCACGACGGCCAGCCCGCCCTCCAGCAGATAGTGAAGTCGAGCGAGCAGCGACGGCAGGCCAGGCGGCACGACGACCAGTTCCGGCGTCGCGGCGATTTCCAGCAGCGTGCCGTCGAGGTCGAGAAACAGCGCGGACATCCTGTCGAGTTCCGGCGGTGTCATTTTCTGCCCGTTCCCCTCTACGCCACTGATCAATACCTAGGGCGCGGAGAGTCTCTCGGACCACAACACGCCGCCAGCGCGTCATTCTAGACGAGCAACCGCGCGGTGAGCGATGAGGATCAACGCTTGCTGCGCGCGGCGGTTCCTTCAAAAAGACGCGATGGTGTGGCGATAATGAGGCAAATATCCATCAGCGCAATGTGCCCATTGCCCGCCAGAATGGCTTGCCGGATTCATAGGCAGCGGCAGCCGGTGAAATGCCGGCCTCGCGCAGACTGCGCGCATCCATCTGTGCGAGGCAGCGCCGCGCTGTCGTGCGCTCGCGCCACACTGCGACAGCAACAGCGATGCGCTGGCGGAACGACGGCCGCACCGCCTTCGCGGCAGCGACCGGTGTAGAAAACAGATCCTGCTCGATGGTGAGGCGTTCGCGGGACTGGAAGCTCATCTCTCCCTCCTTGGGCTGATGGGCTCAACTTGGTCGCGGCCCGCGGACCTCTCAATGACGCGGCAGGTAATCGGGGGCGCGAGGCATCCTCATGCACGCGTCCGCGAAACCTACCTTAGAGCCGCTCTGATCGCGTCGAGGCCGTCGGTCAACGCAGCGGGCCCGGGCTGCAGGATGAGCGTCGATTTGATCTCGACGATGCGTTTGTTGGCGACAGCCGGAAGCGTGGCCCAGCCCGCGCGTTCGGCGATCTGGCGCGGCACGACCTTCTTGCCGCACCACGAGGCAAGGATCACGTCGGGCTGTGCCGCGATCACAGCGTCCGACGTCACGATGCGGTCGCGAGCCCCAGGGGCGCCGCGCAGATGCCGGAACGCGTCTTCGCCACCCGCGACCTCGATCAATTCCGACACCCAGCCGATAGCCGAGATCATCGGATCGTTCCACTCCTCGAAGTAGACCCGCGGCCGGCGGGCCGCGTCCCGGGTCTCGCGCGCCACTGCGGCCACCCGATCTTCGAGCGTGCGCGCCAGCGCCTCGGCCTTGCCACCCTCGCCGATCAGCGCGCCGACGGTGCGGATCATGGCGAAGATACCGGCGAGATCGCGCTGGTTGAAGAGATGGACCGCCACCCCCGCCTTGGCGAGGTCGCTCACGATGTCGGCCTGCAGGTCGGAAAAGGCCAGCACCAGGTCCGGATGCAGCGCCAGGATCTTGTCGAGGCGGGCTGAGGTGAAGGCGCCGACCCGCGGCTTCTGCCGCACTTCCGGCGGTCGCACGGCATAGCCCGAGACGCCGACGATACGGTCCTGCTCGCCCAGCAGATAGAGCGTCTCGACCGTTTCCTCGGTGAGGCAGATCAGCCGGCGCGGCGGGAAGTGGCGCATGGGGTCCAGCCTATACCTTTTTTATTGCCGGGATCGATGCACGGGCACGCTAGTCTGCCGTCACACCTTGATCGACGGAGACCAAAAGCATGCTCCCCTCCCAACGCGCGTTGTTCGACATTCCGCGCGACGTCTGTTTCATGAACGCCGCCGCGTGGAGTCCGCTGCCGATCGCGGTGCAGGAGGCGGGACGCGCGGGCGTCGGGCGCAAGGGCCAGCCCTGGAAGCTCGACGGCCAGTTCATGGCCGGCCAGCACGAGCGGGCGCGCAAGGCGGCGGCGGCCCTGATCGGCGCCGATCCCGTCGACGTGGCGCTGATCCCTTCCGTCGGCTACGGCGTGTCGACCGCCGGCAAGGTGATGGAATTGCCGCGCGGCAGCCGCGTGCTGGTGCTGCAGGACGACCATACCTCGCCGGTGCTGGAATGGATGAGCCGCGCCGAGGCCGGCGGCTACACGATCGAACCGGTCCACCAGCCGACCGACGGCGATTGGACGTCCGCCGTGCTGGAGGCGATCGAACGCCAAGGCGCGGTACCCCTCGCCCTGGTCTCGATTTCCTCGGTCCACTGGTCGGACGGCGGCGCGCTCGACATGCCACGCATCGCGACGGCCGCCAGGGCCAGGGGTGCGGCCCTGCTGGTCGACGCCACGCACGAT
This sequence comes from Reyranella sp., assembly GCA_030684475.1. Lineage (GTDB taxonomy): Bacteria > Pseudomonadota > Alphaproteobacteria > Reyranellales > Reyranellaceae > Reyranella. Next base: position 17,977 of record JAUXWB010000031.1, read on the forward strand.
GCCGGCGTGCGCCGCATCGACGTAAAGACGCTCGATCCCGATTTCCTGATCTTCCCGACCTACAAGTGGGTGCTCGGCCCCTACGGCCGGGCCTTCATGTATGTCGCCAAGCGCCACCAGAACGGCGTGCCGCTCGAACAGACCGCCCCGGCGCGCAAGGGCGTGGCGGCTGAGCAGAAGGTCTATTTCCGCGACCTCTCCTATGCCGACGGCGCGCGCCGCTACGACATGGGCGAGCGCGACCACTTCATCACGCTGGAGATGGCCGCGGTCGGCATGGAAATGATGGCGGGCTGGGGCAACGACCCGATCGTGGCGCGGCTCTCGATGCTCACCGACCGGCTGGCCGAAGGCCTCGGCAATTCAGGCGTGCGCGTCCTCGATCGCAAACTGCGTGCGCCGCACCTGCTCTGCCTGCAATTTCCCAAGGGAATGGCGGACGACCTGCCGCAGAAGCTGGCGGCGGAGAACGTCCATGCCGCACCGCGGCTCGGCCGCCTCAGGATCAGCCCGCACGTCTACAACGACGAGGAAGACGTCGACCGCTTCGTCGAAGTGTTCAAGAAGGTGGGCCTCTGAGCGGCCACACGTGCTAGCGTTCACATCACACTCATCTCGAGTGAAGCGAGGGATGACAGTTCCTTTGATCAGCGAAAGAATCGTAGAGTGATGTCTGCGCGCCTGGCCGTCGATATCGGCGGCACGTTCACCGACGTGGTCCTGGAAACGGCCGACCAGGCTCATTCCATCAAACTGCTCACGACTCCCGACGCGCCCGAACGCGCGGTGCTGGACGGCGTGCGCACCATCCTGACGGAGGCGAGATGCGCGCCCGCCGACGTCACGCTGGTGGTCCACGGCACGACGCTCGCCACCAATGCGCTGATCGAGCGCAAGGGCGCGCGCACGGCACTGGTCACCACGGCGGGCTTCCGCGACTCGGTCGAGATCGCCTGGGAGCATCGCTTCGAGCAGTACGACATCTACATGGAGCGGCCCGATCCGCTGGTGCCGCGCGACCTGCGTTTCGGCGTCCCGGAGCGGGTGGCGGCCGATGGCGCCGTGCTGCTGGCGCTCGACGAGTCCGCCGTGCGCGCCGTCGCCATCGAACTGCGCCAGCGCAAGATCGAGGCGGTGGCCGTGTGCTTCCTGCATAGCTTCACGCACGAGGCGCACGAGCGCCGCGCCGGGGCGATCCTCGCCGAGGAGCTGCCAGGCGTCGCCATCTCGCTCTCCTGCGAGGTCTGCCCGGAGATCCGCGAGTACGAGCGCACCTCGACCACCATCGCCAATGCCTATGTGCTGCCGCGCATGGCGGGCTATCTCGGCCAGCTCGAACGCGACCTCGAGAACGAGGGCATCGCGGGCCCCCTGCTGCTGATGATGTCGTCGGGCGGCATCACCACCGTCGACACGGCGCGACGCTATCCCGTGCGCCTGGTCGAGTCGGGCCCGGCTGGCGGCGCCATCCTGGCGCTCACGGTCGCGGCCGAGAACGCGGTGGCCAAGGCCGTCGCCTTCGACATGGGCGGCACCACGGCCAAGCTCACCCTGCTCGACGATCTCGAACTGCAGCGCTCGCGCCAGTTCGAGGTCGCACGCGCCTACCGCTTCGTGCAGGGCAGCGGACTTCCGGTGCGCATCCCGGTGATCGAGCTGGTCGAGATCGGCGCCGGCGGCGGCTCGATCGCCCGGCTCGATGCGCTGGGCCGCATCCAGGTCGGCCCCGATTCGGCCGGCAGCGTGCCGGGCCCCGCCTGCTACGGCAACGGCGGCACCGAACCCACGGTGACCGATGCCGACACCGCGCTGGGTCGTCTCGATCCCGCGCGTTTCGCCGGTGGCGCCATCCCGCTCTATCCCGACAAGGCGAAGGCTGCCCTTCAGGCCTTGGCCGGTGCGCTGAAAACCGATCCGCAGGGTGCCGCGGCCGGCGTCGCGGAAATCGTCGACGAGACCATGGCCAGTGCCGCCCGCGTGCATGCGGTCGAGAACGGCAAGGACACCGCCGATCGCACGCTGATCGCCTTCGGCGGAGCGGCGCCGCTGCACGCGGCACGTCTCGCCCGCAAGCTCGGCATGAAGCGCGTCGTGGTGCCGGTCGGCGCCGGCGTGGGCTCTGCCTTCGGCTTCCTCCGCGCACCGATTGCCTACGAGGTCGTGCGCACGCGTCACGTCAGACTCGACATGTTCGACGCCAAGATGCTGAACGAGCTGTTTGCCACCATGCGCGCCGAGGCAGAAGCCGTCGTGCGGCCGGCGGCGCCCGGCGAGGAACTGGTCGAGACGCGCCACGCCTTCATGCGCTATCGCGGCCAGGGTCACGAGATCGCGGTTCCCCTGCCCAACACCGCCTTCGCCGCGGATGCCGCGCCCGACCTGCGTCGCCGCTTCGAGGCGACTTATGAAACGGTGTTCGGGCGCGCCATTCCCAAGCTCGAGGTTGAGGCGCTGACCTGGACGCTGTCGATCGCCACCGCGCGGCCGCTGCCCAAGCCCGTGAAGGATCCGGCCAGGAGCGCGGCCCCGCCGCCGGTCGGCCATCGCGAGGTGTTGGATCCGGCGAGCGGCCGGCGCGAGAACGCCGCCATCCACGAACGCAACGGCCTCAAGCCCGGCATGTCGCTCGACGGGCCGGCGCTGATCGTCGAGGATGGCACCACCACCGTGGTGCCGCAGGGTTTTGCCGCCCGCATCAATGCCGTAGGCCAGATCGTCCTGGAGGACATCGCATGAGCACGCCTGCAGATATTCGGCTTCAGGTGATGTGGAACCGGCTTCTGTCGGTGGTCGAGGAGCAGGCCCGCGCCCTGGTGCGCACCGCCTTCTCGACCAGCGCCCGCGAGGCCGGCGACATCTCGGCCGGCGTGTTCGACCTGAAAGGCCAGATGCTGGCGCAGGCCGTCACCGGCACGCCGGGCCATGTGAACTCGATGGCGCGCAGCGTCATCCACTTCATCCGCGAGTTCCCGGTCGAGACCATGAAGCCGGGCGACGCCTACGTGACCAACGATCCGTGGAAGGGCACCGGCCATCTCTATGACATCGTCGTCACCTCGCCCGCCTTCCATAACGGCAGACTGGTGGCGCTGTTCTCCTGCACCACGCATGTGGTCGATATCGGTGGCCTCGGCCAATCGCCCGACGGAAGGCAGGTGTTTCACGAGGGTCTGTTCCTGCCGCTGCTGCCGCTGATGCGCGAGGGCGTGATCGACGAAAGCGTGATGCGCATCGTGCGCGCCAACGTGCGCGAGCCGGTGCAGGTCGAGGGCGACCTCCACGCCTTGATCGGCTGCAACGGCATCGGCGAGCGCAGGCTCTCCGCCATGATGACCGAGCACGGCATCGACACGCTCGACGAGCTCGGCGCCCACATCATCGACAAGAGTCGCGCCGGCATGGTGGCCGCCATCTCCAGGCTGCCGCGCGGCACCTGGAAGGGCCACATGCGGATCGACGGCTACGATGCGCCGATCGACCTGCATGCCGCCGTCAGCATCCACGCCGACCATATCGCCGTCGACTATGCCGGTACCTCGGGCTCCTCGATCTACGGCATCAATTCACCGATGTGCTACACCGAGGCCTACACGGCGTTCGGCATCAAGTGCGTCGTGGCGCCGACCATTCCCAACAATGCCGGCACGCTCGATTCGATCCTGGTGACGGCGCCGGAGAACACCATCGTCAACGCGCTGTTTCCGGCCGCGGTGAACGCCCGCAGCACCATCGGCCACATGCTGCCCGATGTCTGCTTCGATGCCTTGCATCAGGTGATCCCGGGCCGCGTGCCGGCCGAGGGCACCTCCAACCTGTGGAACCTGAAGCTCGGCGCCGGCCACGGCATGACCGGCACCATCGGCAACAGCCGGCCCTTCATGGTGACGACCTTCCATTCCGGCGGCACCGGCGCGCGGCCGACGCTGGATGGGCTCTCGGCCACGCCCTTTCCATCAGGCGTGCGCAACGTACCGGTCGAGATCACCGAGACCATCGCGCCCGTCGTCGTCTGGAAGAAGGAATATCGCCAGGACTCCGGCGGCGCCGGCCAGCATCGCGGCGGCCTCGGCCAAGTGATGGAGGTCGAGCATCGCGAGGGCGCGCCCTTCGGCATCTTTGCCACCTTCGAGCGGGTCAAACATCCGGCGCGCGGCCGCGACGGCGGCAAGCCGGGCGGCAACGGCCGGCTCTCGCTCGCCTCGGGCCAGGAGCTCAGGGCCAAGGGCTTCCAGACCATCCCGGCCGGCGAGCGGCTGGTGGTCGAGATGCCGGGCGGCGGCGGCTTCGGCGATCCCGCCAAGCGCGACCGCGCCCAGGTCGAACGCGACGTGCGGCTGGGGCTGGTCAGCAAGGAACAGGCGAAGGCGGACTACGGAGTCGAGGGCGATTGAGTGGCTTAGTTTCTGCGTTCGCTTACTCGTTGAACCCGATAATTCGAGTCGGGTACACGTTTCCGCAACTGCCAATCTGGGAACGCAAGCCGCCCTTCTCCGCGCATTGTCACCGCAATATTCCGAACATCGACAGCGGTGACAACATGCCGTTTCAAAACGTTCGTCATGACTGTTCCAAATTTTGCGAACGCCGGCGGCTCAGGGATTTGGTTAGCGAGGGTGTGTATCGCTGCCGCTCTTTCGTCATTCAGAAATTCTTCTGTTTCATCACGTTGCATCTCATTCAACGATGCAAACATTTCACCCTGTCCACTATCTCGCTGAGCCGTCTGCACTTTGGTTTCAGCCCTCAAGGCAGACTGCGCTCTGAGAGCCTTGACTTGGCTATCTCGAAATACTTCAACGCCCTTTTCGTGCCGAGTTGCAAACATGAGTGAGTATAGTGTTCGATCTCTGAGTGGACGATATATCGGAGTCTCGGCGACGAACTGATACTGCCCTATTCGCTCCAGTGTCTCGGAAAATGCATTGATCAATATTTCTTTTCGTCGGTCCGAAGTGTTTTCGGCATCCGTGAGTGCCTCCAGCTTCGAGCGCCAATCTCCATAGGGGATAAGCTCCTGGAGACCACGAACAATCTCATTCTGCTGTATTGAAGCTGCGCGATTAATGAACTCAAACATGAAGTTGAAGACGACTTCAGAGTTTGGTCTAGACAACATCGAGGCTATCGACTTGATCGGTATTCGCCAGCCCTTCGGATCGATGAAGAAGAACGAAAACGCATCCTGCGGGATCTCCCCCACAATTGTATCCGCCACGTCAACAAAATCGCGGCGATACGATCTAATGGTGATGTCGGGATAGGTCTTTGCGAACTCTTGAAGCCGTTCAAATGCGGCCTGATCCTGCTCCACTAAGAACGCATACATTTGAACATCGCGACCGTGAGTGCGCCACGAGGCTTTAGCGCGTCGCAGTGCGGCGAGTGCGATACCAAATGACGTATCTTCGTAGCGTTCGTTCGTGCTCTGCCATGGACCTGCGAACCCTTCGACATATGAGAACTTGTCGTAGGTCTTCGCGGTCTTATGAACTAGGCGTTCAAGGTATGTTTCCAGGAGCAGATGCTTAACGTACGCTTGCTCTCGCCCAACGTAGTTTTGGCGAGAAATCATATCAGTCTGCCGCCATCACTACGGGCTGATCTTGCGAACGCGAAGAGGGAAACTGACTCCACTCTTTGCCATCGAGCTTTCGTCCTCCAGACTTCGGCCGGAAGCCACCCCACTGTTTGAAAAAGAATGGCACTCCCGCAGCAGTGCACTGGTCGCGAACGTCGCGAACCCATTGTTCTTCCATCGGACGTGCGCGCGGACCAGATTCGCCACCTGCGATCACCCAACCTATTCCCGTTAAGGGAATCTTGCCGATCGGTCCGATCAGCGGCTCGACGGAAAGAAAGCGTACTGGAATAGGTGCCTGGGCAAGATGCCGGACGCGAGACAGCTTCGTTCCGTCTTCAACCGATACGCCTAACCAAACATGTGCGGGCGATCCTTTATCGCCGTACCGACGAATGATGTAATCGCGCATGCGCGAACTGCGTTTGGTCAGCACCTGGAACGTGTGCCAGTCAGCAGCTTCCATCGTATCGAAAACACGGTCGACAAAATCGAAGGGCACCAGCTTGTGGAACAGGTCGCTCATCGAATTGACGAAGATCATGCGCGGCTGCCGCCAACGAAGCGGTTGCTCAAGACGTGCTGGCCTCAGCGTCAGATCGAAGCCCATGTCGAACGGGTGATCGGCGACACCGCGAAAGCGCTCGGAGAATCGCTCTGCATAGCAGTTGTCGCATCCCGCGCTGATTTTCGTGCACCCGGTAACCGGGTTCCACGTCGCGTTCGTCCACTCAATCGCTGTCGTCTCAGCCATGGTAACCCCTCTCTCTGCGTGCGTGCCTTGCCCGCGATAGGATTGCGCTAGGCCCTTGAATATGGTATCAGAACAAATAAGGAACAAGTGCGATAGATAACTGAGATAATTACATATTTTCTGTGGGTAGAACACTGGAAAGTTCAGCATCCTCGCCATGGGCAATAGTGGTGTTCAGGATATTTCCGCTTGGAAGGCCTGACCCTCTGGCTTAACCCTTTTGCTGACGGGCATATTGCGGAAGAGAAAACTGACGTGAAACAAATCATTTGGCGTCCCACGGGGCGAGGTGGTCCGAGGGCTCATTTGACAGGAAAATCAATGGTTTGAAGGCTGCGACGTAACTGCCGGACCGACGCAAGGGTGTGTCCCATTGACTCGGCAGCCATGACGAGAACGACGAGCGCGAAAGACGGCGGGCCTGTAGCATCCGCTCCAAGAAATGAACGAGGAAACGACGATGTGGCAACCGAATGAGCGCTACCCCGATCCGGCGGTGCGCGTGCTCGACCCCTCCTTCGGCCAGTATCGCCTGGCACTGGCGTCGGTCGAACGGCTCTACACCGGCTGCCGCTGGGCCGAGGGGCCGGTCTATTTCGGCGATGGGCGCTATCTCCTGTGGAGCGACATTCCCAACAACCGCGTGCTGCGCTGGGATGAGGAGAGCGGTGCGGTCTCGGTGTTCCGCAAGCCCTCGAACAACGCCAACGGCCACACCCGCGACCGCCGCGGCCGGCTGATCGCCTGCGAGCACGATGCACGGCGCGTCGTGCGCTTCGAGTATGACGGGGCCATCACGGTGCTGGCCGATTCCTACAGCGGCAAGCCGCTCAATTCGCCCAACGACGTCGTCGTGAAGTCCGACGGCTCGGTGTGGTTCAGCGATCCGACCTTCGGCATCCTGGGCTACTACGAGGGCCACAAGGC
>JAUXWB010000044.1 GCA_030684475.1 Reyranella sp.
GACACTGGGACCCTGGATGAAGATGCGCCCCACCTCGCGGTCGGCCAGGAGCTTGCCGTTGGGGTCGCGCACTTCGAGAACGTGGCCCGGCAGGACCCGGCCGCAGAGCACGAAGCTGCGGGCGCGCTGCCCGTCCTGGGGATCGGTTGCCGGCACTGCGCGTTGCTGGTCGGCCAGGGCGATGCGGTCGACGATGTCGGTGCGCACGCCCACGCCCTGGGGGCTGAAGGTGATGGCCAGGCAGACCTCGGCCATGCCGTAGCTTGGAATGAAGGCCTTGCGATCGAAGCCCGACGATTCGAAGGCGTCGGCGAAGCGGTGGAGCACCTCGGGACGGATCATGTCGCCGCCGATCCCGGCGCGCCGCCAGCACGAGAGATCGAGGTCGGTGGGCACCTGCATCGCTCCGCGACGCATCGAGAGGTCGTAGCCGAAGCTCGGACTGTAGGAGATGCTGCCGCGATTGCGCGAGATGATGTTCAGCCACTGCATCGGCCGGCGCGCAAAATCGCGCGGCGTCAGATAGTCGATCGTGAGCTGGCTGGAGAGCGGCCCCATCAGGAAGCCGATCAGGCCCATGTCATGATAGAGCGGCAGCCAGCTCACGGCACGGTCGCCCGGCACCACATCGAGGCCGACCGGCCCGGTCATGCCCGCGAGGTTGGCCATCAGCGCCCGCTGCGAGATCTGCACGCCGTGCGGGTGACGCGTGCTGCCCGAGGAGAACTGGATGTAGCTGAGGTCGGCCGGCCCGAGCGGCCGGAGGTCGACCGCCTTCTCCGGCAGCGCATCGAGGGCGTCCTTGCCGCCGTGCAGGCGCACCGCCGGGAACTCCCTGGCGGCGTCGGCAAGGAAGCCCGCGAGATCGTCGATGCCGACGGCGGCGACCGCGCCTGAGGCAAACAGCTGGCGGCGGAGCTGGTCGAGATAGGCGTCCTTGCCGCCGATGCCGACCGGGATCGACACCGGGACGGGCACCAGGCCGGCATACTGGGCGCCAAAGAACGAATCGAAGAAGCCAGGCCAGGTGTCGGCGGTGATCAAAAGCCGTTCGCCCGCCGCAAACCCCGCCCCGATCAGCTTGCGGGCCGTGACATGGGCGCGTTCCCTGACCTCGCGCCAGGTGAGCG
>JAUXWB010000046.1 GCA_030684475.1 Reyranella sp.
CCTGCCCCTGTCGGCGCTGCCGCAGGTCGACTATCCGACGATCCGCGTGCAGACGCTCTATCCCGGCGCCAGCCCCGAAGTGATGACGTCGTCCGTCACGTCTCCGCTCGAGCGGCAGTTCGGCCAGATGCCCGGCCTCAACCAGATGACGTCGACCAGCTCGGCTGGCGCCTCGATCATCACGCTGCAGTTCGAACTGGCGCTCGGTCTCGACATCGCCGAGCAGCAGGTGCAGGCGGCCATAAATGCCGCCGGCAATCTCTTGCCAGGCGACCTGCCGGCGCCGCCGATCTATGCCAAAGTCAATCCGGCCGATGCACCCGTGCTCACGCTCGCCGTCACCTCCAAGACTGAAGCGCTCACCAAAGTCCACGATCTCGTCGACACCCGCCTCGCCCAGAAGATCTCCCAGGTCGCCGGCGTCGGCCTGGTCAGTCTCGAGGGTGGCCAGAAGCCCGGCGTGCGGATTCGTGCCAATCCCACGGCGTTGGCGGCCTACGGACTCAATATCGACGACCTGCGCACCACCATCTCCAACGCCAACGTCAACACGCCCAAGGGCAACTTCGACGGGCCGGCGCGGGCCTATACCATCAACGCCAACGATCAGATCACCGATCCGAGCATCTTCCGCGACATTATCATCGCCTACCGCAACGGCGCCCCGGTCCGGCTGAAGGACGTTGCCACCGTCGAGGAAGGCCAGGAGAACAACCGCATCGCCGCCTGGGTGAACAACACGCCGGCGGTGATCGTGAACGTCCAGCGCCAGCCCGGCGCCAACGTCATCGAGGTGGTCGATCGTATCAAGGTACTACTGCCGCAGTTGCGCGAGTCCCTGCCGGTCGCGCTCGATGTGGCCATCGTCACCGATCGTACGCTCACCATCCGCGCCTCGGTGCGCGATGTGCAGATCGAACTTGCCTTCGCCGTGGTCCTTGTCGTCGTCGTGATCTTCGCCTTCCTCGGCGACGTACGCGCTACGCTCATCCCGAGTCTGTCGGTGCCGTTGTCGCTGGTCGGGACGCTGGCCGTGATGTACCTCGCAGGCTTCAGCCTCAACAATCTGTCGATCATGGCGCTCACCATCGCGACCGGCTTCGTTGTCGACGACGCCATCGTCATGATCGAGAACATTGCCCGCTACATTGAGCGTGGCGACGATCCCAAGACGGCGGCACTCAAGGGCTCGCGGCAGATCGTCTTCACCGTGGTCTCGCTCACGGTGTCGCTGATCGCCGTGCTCATTCCGCTGCTTTTCATGGCCGACGTGGTCGGCCGCCTGTTCAGCGAGTTTGCCGTCACCCTGTCGGTCACCATCCTGATCTCGTGCTTGGTGTCGCTCACCCTGGTGCCGATGATGTGTGCCCATCTCCTGAAGCAGCGCCCGGCCGCGTCGACCAGCGCGCCCGCACCCGCGGTTGAAATCGGCGCCCACGCCGAGTCGCAGGCACTGGGCGCGCGCTGGTTTGCGCGACTGATCGACCATTACGACCGCTGGCTGATCGTGGTGTTCCGGCACCAGACGCTCACGCTCCTCGTCGCCGTGGGGACAGTCGTGTTGACCGTCGCCCTCTACGTCGTGGTGCCCAAGGGCTTCTTCCCGGTCCAGGACAATGGCCTCATACAGGCCGTCACGGAGGCGCCGCAAAGCGTTTCCTTCGCCGCGATGAGCGAACGCCAACGCGCGCTGGCGGAGGCCGTCCTGGCCGACCCCGACGTCGAGAGCCTGACGTCGTTCGTCGGTGTCGACGGCACCAACCCGACGCTCAATTCGGGGCGCATGCTGATCAACCTCAAGCCGCGCGACGTCCGGACCGCGACGGCTAGCGAGATCATCAGGCGCTTGCAGCGCGATACCGCTTCGGTGCCGGGCATCTCGCTTTACATGCAGCCGGTGCAGGACCTTACGATCGATTCGACGGTAAGCCGCACCCAGTACCAGTTCGTGCTGGAAAGCGCCCGGCCGGAAGACTTCGAGGTCTGGGTGCCGCGTCTCATGGAACGATTGCAGAAGCTGCCCGAGATCGTGGATGTCACCAGCGACCTGCAGAGCAAGGGCCTGTCGATGTTCATCAAGATCGACCGCGATGCGGCGGCGCGCTTTGGCATCACCACCGCCACGGTCGACAATGTCCTCTACGACGCGTTCGGCCAGCGTATCGTGTCGACGGTCTACACTCAGTCCAACCAGTATCGGGTGATCTACGAAGTCGATCCCGCGATGGCCGGTTCGCTCGACTCGCTCGCCAACCTCTACCTGCCGGGCTCGGCGAGCGGCAGCCAGGTGCCATTGTCGGCGATCGCCACCTTCGAGGAGCGCACCGCGCCGCTCAGGCTCGACCGCTTCGGGCAGTTCCCCGCCACGACGATCTCGTTCAACCTGGCGCCGGGCGCCGCCCTTGGGCATGCGGTCGACGCGATCGTCGCCGCGCAAAGCGAGATCGGCATGCCGCGGTCGATCACAAGCCATTTCCAGGGTGCGGCGCTCGCCTTCCAGAAATCGCTCAACAGCCAGCTGCTGCTGATCCTTGCTGCCATCGTCACGGTCTACATCGTGCTGGGCGTACTCTACGAGAGCTACATCCATCCCATCACGATCCTGTCGACCCTGCCGTCGGCCGGCATCGGCGCGCTGCTGGCGCTCCTGCTGGCGGGCTCGGACCTCACCGTTGTCGCCATCATCGGCATCGTGCTGCTGATCGGCATCGTCAAGAAGAACGCCATCATGATGATCGACTTCGCCCTCGATGCCGAACGCCATCAGGGCAAGACGCCGCGCGAGGCGATCCATCAGGCCTGTCTGCTGCGCTTCCGCCCTATCCTGATGACGACCGTCGCGGCCATGGTCGGCGCCCTGCCGCTGATGCTGGGCTCCGGCACGGGATCTGAGCTGCGCCATCCGCTCGGCCTCACCATCGTCGGTGGTCTGATCGTGAGCCAGGTCCTGACGCTCTTCACGACGCCCGTGATCTACCTCGCTTTCGACCGCCTTGGCCGGCGGCTGCGCGGCATGCCGCTCGACACGCCGCGCCATCCTCTGGTCGCTGTCGCCGAGGGTCGCTTTTCGTGAACCTGTCGGCACCCTTCATCGCCCGGCCCGTCGCCACGACCCTGCTGACGATCGGATTGGCGCTGGCCGGCATGGTGGCCTTCACCGGCCTCGCGGTATCGCCGCTGCCCAAAGTGGATTTTCCCACCATTCAGGTCACGGCCTCGCTGCCCGGCGCCTCGCCCGAGACGGTTGCCACCAGCGTCACCACGCCGCTCGAGCGGCGGCTGGGTGCGATCGCCGGCGTCAGCGAAATCACGTCGTCGAGTTCGGTCGGCAACTCGCGCATCACCCTGCAGTTCGACCTGTCGCGCGACATCGACGGCGCGGCGCGGGATGTCCAGGCCGCCATCAATGCCGCGCGCGCCGACATGCCGGCCGATCTCCGCAGCAATCCGCAGTATCGCAAGGTCAATCCCGCCGATGCGCCGGTGGTGGTCTTGGCGCTGACGTCCAACACGCTGGGTCAGGGCCGGCTCTACGATGCCGCCTCGAACATCCTGCAGCAGAAGCTGTCACAGGTCGCTGGTGTCGGCCAGGTGACGCTGGGCGGCAGTTCGCTGCCGGCGGTGCGCGTCGAGATCAACCCCAGCGCACTGACGCAATACCGGATCGGGCTCGAAAGCGTGCGCGCCGCCATCGCCGCCGCCAATGCCAATGCCCCCAAGGGTGCGCTCGAGGTCGGCGAGAGGCGCTACCAGATCTACGCCAATGACCAGGCCCGGGTGGCCGACGAGTATCGCTCGCTGATCATCGCCTGGCGCAACGGTTCGCCGGTGCGGCTGTCGGATGTGGCCGAAGTCATTGATTCGACGGAGAACATCCGCAACGAAGGTCAGGCCAACGGCAAGCGCTCGGTCCTGGTCATCATCTACAAGCAGCCCAACGCGAACATCATCGAGACCGTCGACCAGGTGAAGGCGCTGCTGCCCGAGCTCCAGGCGGCGATGCCCAACGACGTCGACCTCACGGTGGTGAGCGACCGCACCACGACGATCCGGGCCTCGCTCCGGGAGGTCGAACAGGCGCTGATCATCAGCGTGATTCTTGTCGTCCTGGTGACTTTCGCCTTCCTGCGCTCGGCCCGTGCCGGCTTTGTAGCCGCGGTCGCGGTGCCGGTCTCGCTGATCGGCACGTTCGGCGCCATGTATCTGCTGGGCTACAGCCTCAACAACCTGTCGCTGATGGCCATGACCATTGCCGCGGGCTTCGTCGTCGACGACGCCATCATCGTGCTCGAGAACATCTCACGCCATATCGAGGCGGGGATGTCTCGGGTCGACGCGGCGCTGCAAGGCGCGCGCGAGGTCGGTTTCACCGTCGTCTCCATGAGCCTGTCGCTGGTCGCGGTCTTCATCCCGATCCTGCTGATGAGCGGCATCGTCGGCCGTCTGTTCCGCGAGTTCGCCGTCACGCTCTCAATCGCCATCCTGATCTCGATGGTCGTGTCGCTGACGACGACACCCATGATGTGTGCCTACGTGCTTCGCCGCCAAGACGGCCGGACGGCGGGCCCGTTCTTTCGCGCTAGCGAGCGTGCCTTTGCTGCTTTGCAGTCGCTCTACGGACGCAGCCTCGGGCTGGTGCTGCGCCACCCGCTGCTGACGATGCTGGTCTTTCTGGCCACCGTCCTGCTCAACATCCATCTCTATGTGACCATTCCCAAGGGCTTTTTCCCGCAGCAGGACACCGGCCGCATCGTCGGCGGTATTCGCGCCGACCAGAGCATCTCGTTCCAGGCGATGCGCCGGAAGTTCCGCCAGTTCATGGAGATCATCCGTGCCGATCCGGCGATCGAGAGCGTCGCGGGCTTCACCGGCGGCTTCCAGACCAACTCGGGTTTCGTCTTCGCCAGCCTGAAGCCGCTCAGCGAGCGCAAGGAGACGGCCGATCAGGTGATCGCCCGCCTGCGGCCGCGCCTGTCGCAGGTGGCTGGTGCCACGCTCTTCCTCCAGGCGGTGCAGGACATCCGGGTCGGCGGCCGCCAGGCCAACGCCCAGTACCAGTTCACCCTGCAGGCCGATTCGCTGCCCGACCTCTACACATGGGGGCCAAAACTGACCGAGGCGCTGAAAGCGGATTCGGCGGTCATCACCGACGTCGATTCAGACCAGCAGCAGCGCGGCCTGCAGGTCAATCTGACCATCGACCGTGACGCCGCCGCCCGGCTCGGCGTATCGACCCGCAGCATCTCGGCCACGCTCTACGACGCCTTTGGCCAACGCCAAGTCTCGACCATCTACAACACCCTCAACCAGTATCATGTCGTGATGGAGGTCTCGCCCGAGTACTGGGCTAGTCCGGAGGGCTTGAAGGACATCTATGTCAGCACCTCGGGCGGCGCGATCAGCGGCGCCCAGGCGACCGGCGCCATCGGCTCGGCGGCGCCGACGCCAGCCGGCGCTGTCGATCCGGCCCAGGCGGTCCGCAATCAGCGTACCAACCAGATTGCCGTCAGCGGCCGCGGCTCGGCCTCGACCGGGGCGGCCGTCAGCACCACGCCGGAAACGATGGTGCCGCTTTCCTCCGTCACCCGCTACGAGTTCGGCACCACGCCGATTGCGGTCAATCACCAGGGCCTGTTCGTCGCCAGCACGATCTCGTTCAACCTGGCGCCAGGCAGGACGCTGAGCGATGCCATCGCTTACGTGAACGGCGTGATGAGTGAGATCGGCGTGCCGGCAACCATCCACGGCTCGTTTCAGGGCACGGCGCGGGCGTTCCAGCAATCGGCGACCAACCAGCTCCTGCTCGTGCTGGCGGCACTCGTTGCCGTCTACATCGTGCTCGGCATCCTCTACGAGAGCTACATCCATCCGATCACCATCCTGTCGACCCTGCCGTCGGCCGGTATCGGCGCGCTGCTGGCGCTCAGGTTCGCCGGGGTAGAGTTCAGCATCATCGCCATGATCGGCGTGCTGCTGCTGATCGGCATCGTCAAGAAGAACGCCATCATGATGATCGACGTGGCGCTGGATCGGGAGCGAAGCGAGGGACTCGACCCGCGCATCGCCATCTACGAGGCAGCCCTCCTGCGGTTCCGGCCCATTCTGATGACGACCATGGCGGCCATGCTCGGCGCACTGCCGCTGGCGTTGGGCTTCGGCGAGGGTGCCGAGTTGCGCCGGCCGCTCGGTATTTCGATCATCGGCGGCCTGGTCATGAGCCAGATTCTGACTCTCTATACGACACCAGTGATCTACCTCTACCTCGATCGCTTCCGTCGCCGCGATCGCGACCGTCCCAGCCGGATGGCCCGCGTCTTGGGCAGCGGTGGAGTTCCCGCATGAGGCGGCTCTCGGCTCTGCTTTGCCTCTTGTCTCTGCCGGGTTGTCTGGTCGGTCCCGACTACCAGCGACCGCCGCCCGCCAGCCCGCCGACGGCCGAATTCAAGGAAGGGGGAGTCGATTTCCGTCCGGCTATGCCTCGCGATGCGGTCGATCGTGGACCGTGGTGGCAGATCTATGGCGATCCGGCGCTCGATGGATTGGCCGCCCAGGTCGATATCTCCAACCAGACGCTTAAGGCCTCCGAAGCGGCCTATCGCCAGGCCCGCGCGCTCGTCCGCCAGGATCAGTCGGGCCTTTATCCGTCGATCACGGCCAGCGCCAGCGCCCAGCAGGCCAGCTCGGGCAGTCAACGCGGCGGCGGGACAACCACCACCATCGTCACGACCAACCAGAGCGGCAATGTCACCGGCTCCACCAGCCAGTACTCCGGCGGTGGCGCGCTCACCTGGGAGATCGACATCTGGGGCAGCATCCGTCGCACGATCGAGAGCGATTCGGCGGCGGCCCAGGCCAGCGCCGGCGATCTCGCGGCAGCACGCCTGTCGGCCCAGGCCGATGTTGCGATCAACTATTTCTCGTTGCGCATCTCCGACCAGCGGACCCGGCTCTACCAGGCGACGGTGGCGGCCTACGCGCGCGCGCTGCAGATCGTGCAGAACCAGGTCGATGCCGGGATCGCCTCGCGCGTCGATCTCACCCAGGCGCAGACCCTGTACCAGCAGGCGCGGTCGCTTTTGGTTGCCGAGGGCATTGCACGCGCCCAGTTCGAGCACGCGATCGCGGTGTTGATCGGCAAGACGCCCGCGGAGTTCAGCCTCGAGCCGGGACCGCCGCCGAAGAATGTGCCGACGGTCGATGCCGGAATCCCCTCGGCGCTGCTCGAAAGGCGCCCCGATATCGCCTCGGCCGAACGCCAGATGGCGGCGGCCAACGCCCGGATCGGTGTGGCGCAGGCGGCCTACTATCCGAGCATCTCGCTGGGCGGCGCGATTACGTTCCTGAGCGGCGGCCTGGGCACGTTGTTTCAGCTCGGTTCGTCGGTGTGGTCGTTGGGCCCGCAGCTCGCCGCCACGCTAGTCGACGGTGGCGCGCGTGCTGCCCAGGTCGAAGGCGCGCGCGCCAGTTACGACGCCACCGTGGCGACCTACCGCCAGACCGTGCTGACGGCCTTCCAGCAGGTCGAGGATGCCCTCGTCCAGCAGCGCCTCCTCGTGCAGCAGGAGCAGGTTCAGCGCGCCGCCGTTGCCGCCGCGCGCGAGGCCGAGCGACTGTCGCTCAACCAGTACCGGATCGGCACTGTACCCTATACGACCGTTGTCCAGACCCAGACGTCGGCGCTTCAGGCCGAGCAGACCCTGCTCAACATCCAGCTCAGTCGCCTGGTCGCCAGCGCCAACCTGGTGAAGGCACTGGGTGGGGGCTGGCGCGACAGGGATCTGCCGCCACCGACGCCGATCGGTGGCCTCGACCAGACGCCCACGTCCCCTGTGTCGCAAAGCTCGTCGACGACGCCTGCCGCCCAGAGTGCACCCGCCGCCAAGGCGTGGTGGAAGCTCTGGTAGAACTTCGGGCCGGAACGATGTGCGGCTTCTGCAACGGCTGACGGCGCTCTAGGATCGGCCCATGGCGGAACCCCCGATCCGCAAGATCATCCATGTCGACATGGACGCCTTCTATGCGTCCGTGGAGCAGCGCGACGATCCCTCCCTGCGCGGCCGTCCCGTGGCGGTGGGCGGGCGGGAGCGCGGCGTGGTGATGGCGGCGAGCTACGAGGCCCGCACCTTCGGCGTGCGCTCGGCCATGCCGTCAGCGACGGCCAAGCGGATGTGCCCCGAGCTGGTGTTCGTGAAGCCGCGGTTCGACATCTACAAGGACGTATCGCGCCAGATCCGCGCCATTTTCCTGGAGTACACGCCGCTCGTTGAACCGCTGTCGCTCGACGAGGCCTATCTCGACGTCACGACCAACCTCAAGGACATGCCGCTGGCCTCGGAGATCGCGCGCGAGATCCGCGCCAGGATCCTCGAGCAGACGGGCCTCACCGCCTCGGCCGGCGTCTCCTACAACAAGTTCCTGGCCAAGCTCGCGTCGGACCAGCGCAAGCCCAACGGGCAGTACGTCATTCCACCGGAGAAGGGTGCGGCCTTCGTCGAGAGCCTCGAGGTGGGAAGGTTCCACGGCGTTGGGCCCGCGACGGAAGCCAAGATGAAACGGCTCGGCATCCACACCGGCGCAGACCTCAAGGCGCAGACGCTCGAGTTCCTGCAGCAGTATTTCGGTAAGTCGGGTCCCTACTACCATGCCATCGCGCGCGGCCAGGACGGTCGGGAGGTGGTGCCCAACCGGCCGCGCAAGTCGGTCGGTTCGGAGACGACCTTCATGCAGGACCTCGGGCGGCCGGCCGAAGTCGAGGCCGGCATCGCCTCGGTGCTCGAGGACATCTGGAGTTACTGCGAGAAGAACGGCATCACCGGGCGGACGGTGACGGTGAAGATCAAGTACGCCGACTTCCAGATCGTGACCCGCAGCCGCACATTGCTCGAATCGCCGGCCGACAAGGCCATGCTGGAGCGCGTCAGCGTCGATCTGGTCCGTTCGATTTTTCCCCTGGAGAAGAAGGTGCGGCTGCTCGGTGTGTCGCTGCACAATCTCTACCGGCGGGACGAGTCCACGGCGCCACCTCAACTCACTCTGGGGCTGCTCTGATCGGCTCAGGAGCCGAGGATCGCGGCCATCTTCTTCAGCATCGCGGCATCGGGATAGACACCAAAGCCGGCCTGCACATTGTCCTTCATGTGCTCGGGCTTGCCGGTACCGGGGATGACGCAGGTGACGGCCGGGTTGGCCAGGATGAATTTGAGCAGGATCTGCGCCCAGCTCGCACAGCCGATCTCGCCTGCCCAGTCCGGCAGTTTGCGGGGCAGAAGCTTGCGCAGAAGTCCGCCACCACCGAATGGCTGATTGACCAGCACCGCCACGCCGCGCTCGGCGGCGAGCGGCAGCAGACGGCGTTCGACGGCGCGATCGTCGAGTGCGTAGTTGAGCTGCACGAAGTCCCAGTTCTCCGCCCGCAGCACCGCCTCGAGTTCGTCGTGGGCGCTCTGCGTGTAGTGGGTGATGCCCATCAGGCGGATTCGCCCCTCGGCCTTCCAGGCGCTCAAGGTCGGCAGATGCGCCCGCCAGTCGCGAAGATTGTGGATCTGCATCAGGTCGATAAACTCCGTCTTGAGCAGCCGCATCGACTGGTTCATCTGAGCGATGCCGTTGTCGTGGCCGGACGTCCAGACCTTGGTGGCGATGAAGGCCTTGTCGCGCGTCCCGGCGGCGGCCAGCAGGTCACCGATCACCGCCTCGGCCGAGCCGTACATCGGCGAGGTGTCGATCGCCGAGCCGCCAGCCTCGAACAGGATGCGCAGCACCTCGGCCAATGGCGCGCGGTCCTGGGGCTTGGCGCCGACATCGAAGGTTCGCCAGGTGCCGCAGCCGACAATGGGCAGCATCTCGCCGTTTGACGGGATCTTGCGTTGATGCATGCGGGCTCCCGGAACTGTCTGCGCAAGGGTCCGCCCGGCGGTCACCATGGCGGCGCCGGTGAGTCCAAGGAAGGCGGAACGCGACAGGGGCATGGTTACATGAGGGAAATCTGGAATGCCTGTCCGATGGCACGAACGTCGGTCGGACGGCCATTCAGGGTCACCCGCGGCGCCCCGGCAAGTCCCGAGATCGTGAACGTCCTCGCCATGTCGGGGCCGTTCTGGTCGGGCTTCAACGCATGGGCGATGTCGACTTCGCGCACCCACGGCCGCACTTCGACGCGCAGCAGGCCGATCTTGCCGTCGGCCTGAAGGGTCACGCCCTCGCGGGTCTTGAGGGACCACGCCTGCGGGTCGGGCAGGGGATTGTAGCCGACCACGGCGCCACGCCCCGGTCCGATGAGGGGATCGGCGATCAGATAGGCCTTGCGCCCCGGCTCCGTCGTCAGCACCGCACCATTCTTCTCGAGGCGGCCGGTCGTCCCCTGCTGCGCCCAGCCGGAGTCGCGGTCCACGCCGGCCGGCAGATAGGGCCACTGGCCGTTCAGCCGGCGCCACGGGATGGCGCGTTCCTGGGCGCCGGGCTCGATCGGGAAGTGCGCCTCCACCCGTTGGCCGAAGTCGGTGGTGAAGCCCGCCTCCAGGAGATCCGGGCCGCTGCGATAGGCAACTTCGAGCAGATGCTTGCCTTCGTGCCATGCCGCCGTCAGGCGGTTGGCCTCGATGTGCCGGGTGAAGGCCTCGAAGCTGCCGTACTGGGCCTCGTCGCCCATCTCGAGCACGAAGCCGCCGTGGGTGCGCGTGGCCAACCTTCTGAGATCGAGGCTGCTCGGCGGCACCGGCCGGTCGTTCTTGAAATTGAACATCGAGATCGTGAGGGCGGGTGCCACCGCCGCACCATTGGGTTCGGCCTTGCCCGCGATGCCGGGCGCGATCTCGATCTCGGCATCGCGGCCGAGATCCGTTGCCGGCAGCGGCAGGATGGCGAGATAGCTGATCCCGTCGCGGATCAGGATCGGCTGGGCGGCTGTCATGCGATGCGGAAAGGTCGCGATCTTCCGGCCGCCGGCGAAGAGCTCCCAGTCGCGCGGGTCGGCCAGATTCCACAGGCCGATGACCGTCGCCAGGCGCGAGAGGCCGTCCTTGCCAACCGCCTGCAGGAATCGGTTGCGGTTGCCGTGCGGCTTGGTGAAGACGATGGCCCGGTTGCGACTCTGGAAGGTGAGCATCAGGCCGGCCATCGGCATCTCGCCGCCGTTCGTCGTCGTGAGGTCCGGTCCGTTGGCGACGTAGCGGGCGGTGAGCATGCCGCGGTCCTCGGCGCGCGTCGCCGTCCGTGCGGCCCGCACCCACTGGCCCAGCAGATCGACCGTGCCGGCGTGAACGTCCTGGCTGGCGAGCCCATGCCAGCGGCCGAGATACGTACGGCGCCACAAGGGCGGCTTGAAGTTGCCGCGGATCGTGTCGGCGGCGGTGTCCTCGACCGGCAGCGGCTTGTCGTCGATCACCCCTGACACCCAGGTCGGGGCCCAGGATTGCCGCAGGCTCTGCATGGCGACGCGGCCCGGCGGGAAGTCGTAGCCCCAGGCCGGCATGCCGTGCACCGTCTCCGCCAGCATCGTGTCGAGATGGTTCACCACGCCCGCCTTGGAAACGGTGTGCAAGGCGCCATAGATGCCGTCCTGTTCGACCAGGATGCCGCTCAGCCGGGCGCGGCCCGACGAAGCCACGAAACGCCGTAGTGCCGGGTGGTAGATGCCGACCAGCATCTCCAGGGTGCGGTCGACCAGGATGCGGCCCATCAGGCGGTCGATCGGCGCCGGCGCAAAGTCGGCAAACATCTTCTGCGCACTCAGCGTGATCGACAGGTAGTAGGGGTCGAGCATCTCCTGCGAGCTGCCGTCGAGGAAGCTCCAGTAGCGCAGCGGCAGATACTCGAGCCCGTGGCGGCCGTCGCCCATCGGATGGACGGCGTCGATCATGGCACCGCCCAGCAGCGCCCCCATCGCCGCCGTATGGTTGAAGTTCTGGGTACTGACGGCGAAGTTGTAGCCGCCGCGGAAGAACGACGCCCGCCCGCGCCAGTCGAGGTTGCGCTTGAAATAGTCGATGGCGTCGCGACTCTGCGGGTGAACGAAGGCGCTGGTCGGCAGGTCGGGTTGCAGCCAGGCCTGCCAATAGGCCTTCATGTGATCCTGTACCGGCGCCGGCAGCAGGTCGCGGAAGAGGTGCCAGACCAGCAGGTCGTCCTGGATCGACCAGCCCTGCCAGTAGCGCGGCGGCATCGCCATGATCTCGCGCAGCCGCTCCTGGTAGTTCTTGTAACTCGCCTCGCCTTCGGTCTCGGCCCATGGACTGACCTTGTCTCCCCCCACGCGCTGCAGCTCGCGGATGCGTTCGATTTGCCAGGCTTCGCGGCCTTCCAGCCCGGCATTGACCGCGCGGCGGGCTCGCGCGGCGATTACGGCCGGTGTGGGCAGGACCGCCGTCGGGCGGGAGCCGTCATCGGTGCGCAGCAGCGTTGCGCGATCGAGACGGGCCGGCAGCGCGACCGCGACCACGCCGCTGATCCGCCGGCAGGTGAGCAGCAATCGAGGTGTTGCGAATCGCAGCCCGTGGCCGCCGGTCGGCATCGCCCATTCGTAGGCGTTGCCCGGTTCGCGGTAGCGCGAGTCGTAGGTCTCCACTTTTCGCAGCAGGAAGCCGCACTGCTCCAGCATCAACAGCCGGGCGCCGGCTTCCCTCGCCAGCACATCGGTCGCCAGAAGGGGCGTGATGTCGAGGCGGGCCTCGCGCGCCCGGAACGACAGCTCCTGCACCAGTGAATCGGCGTGGCGGTCGCGCGCGGTATCGCTGGCGCCGTAGCGCGTCCAGAATCGGCGGCCGTTGACGCGGGCGTTGAAGGTCGGCCCGCTCACCGGATCGGCGATCCAGGGTTGGCGCAGCGGCCAGGCCTGGACGTGCCAGGTCGGCGGGTCCTCCGTCCACGCCTTGCGTCCCAGCCCGTCGCGACAGGTGTAATCCTGCGGCACGATCTCGTAGCCGTCGTAGACGACCGACAGTTCCGCTTTCACGAGAACCCGCCCCTGGGCGAGCGTTGCGGCGAAGGCGTCGGCGGCGCCGGGGAAGCGCAGCAGCACCGAGCGGTGAACCGCATCGACGGTACGCCCGCCGACGATCGGTCGGTCCCAATTGCGGCCGTCGATGGTTGCGGTCTCGCTGTCGGTGATCTCGAACAGCTCGCCGTTGCGACGGCTCTGCGCGGAGGCGCGAGGTGTAACGAGAGAAGCGGCGAGCGTCGCGCCGGCGGCTCGCAGGAATCGGGCGCGTGTCAGAAAATGAAACATCGGTGTCACATTCTTCCGCGACAGAGCGGTCAATACCAGCTCTGAAAGAATTTGCCGCCATATTGATGCCGCATGCGCAGTCTCTGCTGCGCCTCAACGAAGATTCGACAGCCACGACCATTGCAGATCGCTGGGATGGACCTATTTCAGGAAAGACCAGGGAGAACGCCATGTCCGAACCTTTCGTCGTCGAGGTCTGGGGCGAGCCCGCGGGTATCGTCCTCAAGGAAGGCAACGCCTTTCGCTTCCACGCGGTCGCCCGTCCCTTCTTCGAACTGGACGGGGTGCAATTCATGACGCCCGGTCACGCCAGGCTGGCGGCGGCGCGGCTGCAGCCCCCAGCCGATGGCCGAGGGGCGACGCCCGTAGCTTGACCGCAGACACGCCAGTGTATTCCCTCGGGGTCGGAGGGAATTCCAATGGCTGTCACCAAGAGAAAGAAACCTGCTGATCTGCGTAGCGCGCGCTGGTTCGCGCCCGACGACCTGCGCGCCTTCGGCCACCGCTCGCGCGCCATGCAGATGGGCTACGCGCCGGAGGAATGGGCCGGCAAACCGGTCATCGCCATCCTGAATACGTGGTCGGATGCCCAGCCCTGCCACATGCACTTCAAGAGTCGCGTCGACGATGTGAAGCGCGGCGTTTTGCAGGCCGGCGGCTTCTCGATGGAGCTGCCGGCGCTGTCGTTGTCGGAAAGCTTCCTGAAGCCGACCACGATGCTCTACCGAAATCTCCTGGCGATGGACGCCGAGGAGCTTTTACGCGGCCATCCCGTGGATGGCGTCGTGCTGATGGGCGGCTGTGACAAGACCACGCCGGCCCTGCTGTTGGGCGCGATCAGCGCCGGCCTGCCCGCGATCTACCTGCCGGCCGGGCCGATGCTGCGCGGCAACTGGAAGGGCAAGGTGCTGGGCTCGGGCTCGGACGCCTGGAAATATTGGGACGAGCGCCGCGCCGGCAAGATTTCCGACTCCGACTGGGTCGATGTCGAGGCCGGCATCGCGCGCAGCTACGGCACCTGCATGACCATGGGAACTGCCGCCACCATGATGGCGATGGCCGAGACGCTGGGCATGACCTTGCCCGGCGCTTCGTCGATTCCCGCCGCCGACGCCAACCACATCCGCATGAGTGCCGAGACGGGGCGCCGCATCGTCGAGATGGTGTGGGAGGACCTCACGCCTCGGAAGATCATGACCAGGGAGGCGTTCCTGAACGCCATCACCGTGGCCATGGCCGTGGGCTGTTCGACCAATGCCATCATCCATCTGATCGCGATGGCGCGCCGCGCCGGCCAGGACATCGGCCTCGACGACTTCGAGGGCGCCAGCCGCACGGTGCCGGTGATCGCCAACATCCGTCCCTCCGGCGACAAGTATCTGATGGAGGACTTCTTCTATGCCGGCGGCCTGCCGGGCCTGATGGAGCAGATCCGCAGCCAGCTCCATCTCAAGACGATGACTGTCACCGGCAAGACCCTGGGCGAGAACATCAAGGGTGCGGAAATCTATAACGACGACGTCATCCGCACCGTGAAGAACCCGATCTATGCCGAGGGCGCCCTCGCGGTACTGAAGGGCAACTTGGCGCCCGACGGCTGCGTCATCAAGCCTTCGGCCTGTGCACCGAAATTCCTGAAGCACACCGGCCCGGCGCTGGTGTTCGACGACTATCCATCGATGAAGGAAGCGATCGACCGCGACGATCTCGATGTCACGGAGGACACCGTGCTGATCCTGCGCAACGCCGGCCCGCAGGGTGGGCCGGGCATGCCGGAATGGGGCATGCTGCCGATCCCGAAGAAGCTGGTGAAGCAGGGCGTGCGCGACATGGTGCGGCTCTCGGATTCGCGCATGAGCGGCACCAGCTACGGCGCCTGCATCCTGCACGTCTCGCCGGAGTCCTACATCGGCGGTCCGCTGGCGCTGGTGCGCACCGGCGACATGATCTCGCTCGATGTCGACAAGCGCACCATCAACATGAATGTCTCGGACAAGGAGCTGGCCAAGCGCCGCGCCGCCTGGAAGAAGCCCGAGCCACGCTACGAGCGCGGCTACGGCTGGATGTTCACCAGGCACATCAAGCAGGCCAACGAAGGCTGCGACTTCGATTTCCTCGAGACGAGCTTCGGCGCGCCCGTGGCCGAACCGTCGATCTATTGAGGGCAGTATCATGACCCTGAAGGCCGAGACCCGCGACAAGCTGAAGACCATCGGTACGGCCACCGTCGCCACCGCACTGTTCAAGCGCGGTTTTCGCAACCAGTTCATCCAGGATGTGCATCCGCTGTCGCCCGTCCAGCCGGTGCTGGTGGGCGAGGCCTTCACCTTGCGCTACATGCCGGCGCGCGAGGACCTGAACCAGCTTGCGGTGTTCCGCGACCGCGGCCATCCCCAACGCAAGGCGATCGAGGATTGTCCGCCCGGTGCGGTGATGGTGATGGACAGCCGCAAGGACGCGCGCGCGGCCTCCGCGGGCTCGATCCTGGTGACGCGTCTGATGAAGCGCGGCGTGGCGGGCGTGGTGACCGACGGCGGCTTCCGCGATTCCGCCGAGATCGCCCGGCTGGGCTTTCCAGCCTATCACCATCGCCCCAGCGCGCCGACCAACCTCACGCTCCACCAGGCGATCGACATCAACGTGCCGATCGGCTGCGGTGACGCACCGGTCTTCCCCGGTGACGTGATCCTGGGCGACAGCGACGGCGTCATCGTGATCCCCGCCAGCCTTGCCGACGAGATCGCCGACGAGGCCTGGGAGATGACCGCCTTCGAGGATTTCGTCACCGAGCAGGTCAACAACGGCCTTGCCATCTACGGCCTCTATCCGGCAACCAACGAACAGACGCTGGTCGACTTCGCGGCATGGCGGAAAATCAAAGGGCGTTAGAGAAGGATACACGATGATCAAGCGCAAGCAGCGCATTCCGATGCGCGACCTCGCGACCATGGCGGCCGAGGATCGCGAGACCGTCGAGAAGAACGCCATGAACGGCCAGATCTTCAACATCTTCAAGGTGCTGGCCCACCACCCCAAGCTGGTGAAGCGCTGGACGCCGTTTGCCGGCCATGTGCTCGGCAAGCAGACCCTGCCGTTCCGCGACCGCGAGCTTCTGATCCTGCGCATCGGCTGGTTGAACCAGGCCGAGTACGAATTCGCCCAGCACGAACTGATCGCCAGGAAGGGCGGCGTCAGCGAAGCCGATGTCGAGAACGTCAAGAAGGGCCCTGGGGTCGGTTGGAGCGAACACGAGACGGCGCTGATACAGGCAGCCGACGATCTCTACGAGAACTCTGTCGTCTCCGATGCCACCTGGGCAATGCTCGCGAAGAAGTACTCGACTGAGCAGCTCATGGACGTGGTTTTCACCATCGGCCAGTACAATCTCGTGTCGTGGGCGCTCAACAGCTTCGGTGTGCCCCTGGACGATTTCCTGCCGGGCGCGAAGAAATAGCGGCGGCGGATCAGGCGCCGCCACCGCCGGTCAGAAGCTCCGTCAGCCTTCGCAGAGGCACGGGCTTTTCGACCATGGCATAGGGCGGCAGGGCCGGATGCCGGCGGCGCTCCTCGACCACGCGCTGTGTGTCCGGGTCGCCCGACATCAGGATCCAGCGACAGGCCGGGCGGCGCGATCCGAACTCGACATAGAGGTCGATACCGTCGCCGTCCTTCAAATTGATGTCGCAGACCACGGCATCGAATGGCTGGGCCGTCGGGGGCGGAAGGCCGAGAAGCTCGCGCGCTTCGCCGATCGATCCCAGCGCGATCACGTCGTGACGCCGCCGCATCAGGTAGTCGCGGATCTCGCTGCGCAGGTCGTCGTCGTCTTCGATGAGGAGAAGCTGCATGCGCGTCTCCCGGATCTCAGGCAGTACCGAGCCCGTGACGACAGTCGAGACTCCGCGCGCGGCCCTGTCAACGACCCCTACGAAGACGTGATTTCCCTGTTTTCGCGTGTCCGGCTCAGCCGAACATCCGCCCCAGCCACTTCTGCGGCGCCGTCGCCGGCAGGCCGGTCTTGGCGGCGGCACGTCCCATGCGGCGCACGGAGCTGAGCAGCTGGCTCGGTCGCACCGGCTTGTTCATGAAGGAATAGAGGCCGACCTTCCGCAGCGTCGGCTCGGCCAGCCCGTCGATGCGGCCCGACATCATCAGCATCGCGGTCTCTGGCGAAAGCCGCCGGATCCGCTCGGCCACGGTGACGCCGTCGAGGTCGGGCAGGTTGTAGTCGAGAAGCGCGATCCGCGGCCGCATGTCGGCCACGCGATGGAGGGCATCGGAGCCGCAATGGAGAACCTCGACGCTGAGGCCCGAACGGCTGAGATAGCAGGCGAGCTCCTCGGCCTGGGCCGGATCGTCCTCGACGATCAGGACGTCGCAGCCGTTTTCGGGCCGATCGATGTCGTCGCCGGTCATGAGCGTGTTCATGGCCGCACTATGTGCCGCCGGCCGGCGCGGTCACGCGCTATCGCATCCGGATTGGAACGCTGAACGGCTCCGGAATGGAATGAACGTACGGGCGGAAGCGCTCAGGCGCCGGCGCGGCCGAGGTAGGTGTCGAAAAAGCTTTCGACGGCCTGGAAGCCAGGTCCCGTGAGGCGGATGATGGTCCGTCGCTTGTCGCCGGCATCCTCGATGCGCGCGATCAGGCCGTGGCCCTGCAGCGTGTCCATCCGCCGGAGCGCCGTCGTCAGGGGAACGCCCGAGGCGGCGCCGAGGCTGGTGACGGTCACTTCTGCGCCGGCCAGCCGGGCGTCGTAGAGGTCGAGCAGCATCTCCCAGCAGGGATCCGAGAACAGGTCCGAGGGAAAATACTGGGCGCGCGTCCGGCGGATGGTCCGCAGGTTGGCCAGTGCCGCGCGCTTGCGCTCCAGGGGGTCGAGGTTCTTGGCGGCCTTCGCGCCGGCGTCGGGCGGCAGCTCTGCCGGCAGGTCCGGCTGGCGGCGCAGCTGGCGGACCAGCTGGGCCGACTTGACCGCGCGCACCAGTTTGGCGGCGTCGATCGGCTTGGTCAGCATGTCGCGTGCGCCGAGGCGAATGGCTGCCACGGCGTCCTCGAAGCCGGCATGGCCGCTCACGAAGATGACTTCCGGCCGCCCACGGTCGCTGAACTGGCTCAACCGCTCGGCGAATTCCATGCCGTCCATCTCGGGCATGCGCAGGTCCGTGACCACGACACCCGGCTTGCAGCCGTCGGCCAGCAGCTTGAGCGCGGCCCAGCCGTCGGCGGCCGACCTGCAGGTGAGACCCGCCTTGGCCAGGTATTCGACGAGTTCCTCGACGGTGTCGGTGTCGTCGTCCACCACCAGGACGTCGATGGCGCCTGCCTTGTCGAGGGTGTTGCCGGGCTCGGTCATGGGCACCTGTTCCGCCGCGACGTGGATTGTCTCCACAATGGATGCGTTTGTCGGCG
This sequence comes from Reyranella sp., assembly GCA_030684475.1. Classification (GTDB taxonomy): domain Bacteria; phylum Pseudomonadota; class Alphaproteobacteria; order Reyranellales; family Reyranellaceae; genus Reyranella. The sequence continues at coordinate 18,636 of JAUXWB010000046.1, forward strand.
TCTGCCTCCGTCAAATTGCCCGTTTTGCGGTACATTGGGCAAGAGCCACGGGGGCGAAATCAGGGCGGCGGGAGACGGCGGTGGACGGGTCAAGGCGCTCGAACGGAAGGTTCGGGCCCGATGTCGAACATCGGGCCGCGACCGCAGGCCGTCGCGCCGACCGCCGACGCACGCTCGTCGTCGCAGGCCTCCAGATCCTGCTGATCTGGACGGCGGCGGCCGTGTTGATCTGGTACAGCCATCGCGATGCCGTCGAAGACGGGAAAAGGATGGCGGAGAACACCAGCCTGACGATTGCCGCCTACATGAAGCAGTCCCTGGGTGCCGCCGACCTGGTGCTGAAGAGCATCCAGGACTGGATTTCGGAGGAGAACACCACCGCCGAACCGCAGTTCCGCCAGATCATGCAGGAACGTCGGTTCTTCGACGAAATGCGCGAGCGCGTGGTCGGCCTGCCGCAGATCGTCGTGGTCGGGATCATCGCGCGCGACGGCGAGCTTCTGAACACCACCCACGCCTATCCGGCGGCGCCGCTCGATCTGTCGGAACGCGAGACCTACCGGGCGTCCATGGCGGCGGGCGCCCCGGCGCTGGTGCTGACCGGGTCGTCGCCCGGGCGCGCGAGCGGCCGCTCGACGTTCTATCTCGTGCGCAAGGTGGTCTCGAAATCCGGCGAGACGCTGGGGCTGGTCACCATCGGGCTGGACGTCGATTTCCTCGCCGACTTCTTCCGGCGCATCTCGGTCGGCGAGGACAGCAGCCTGTCGTTGTTCCGTGACGACGGCACGCTGCTCGCGACCAGCGCGCCGCGGCCGGATGCGCTGGGCAAGCGCTTCGAGGACGCCCTGCCGGTCGGCCTCATCGCCGAGGGCGGCTCCGGCCGCGCGGTGTACACCGACCGACCGGGCTGGCTCGGTCCCGAGACTGCCGGCGCCCGCATCGTGGTGCCCCGGAGCGTCGAGGGCTATCCGGTGTTCGTTTCCCTGGTCATCGGCGATGGCGTGTTCCTGACCCGCTGGCGCGAGATGAGTCTCCTCGTCATGGCCCTCGCGCTCGCGCTCGCGGTGGTGACGTTCCTCGCCACCCACCGCATCCTGCGGTTGATCGACCGGTCGGCGGCGGCCAGCCGCGCCGAGTCGGAGCGTGGCCTGCTGGCGGCGGTCGTCGACACGCCGTCCGCCCTCACGGCGGTCCTCGACCGCGCCGGCGAGGTCGTGCATGCCAACACGCGGTTCCGCGAGGTCTTCGGCAGCGACGCCGAAATACGCAAGGCGTTGCACGGTCCCGAGCTGCGCGGCGCCGACAAGGTCCGCGATTTCGTCGCCGGCGAGGCGAAACTGGCCGAGGTCGACCTCGAGATCGCGCGGCCCGGCAACCAGACCCAGATGTTGCACTTCTCCCTGTCGCGCCGGGCGCTGCCCGATTCGGGCGACTGCACCGTCATGGTCGGCCACGACGAGACCGTGCGCCACCAGGCGCGCCAGGCCATCGCGCTGTCGTCCAAGATGGTGACCCTGGGCGAGATCACCACCGGCATCGCCCACGAGCTCAGCCAGCCACTGAACGTCATCCGCATGGCGGCGCAGAACGCCCTGACGGAGATCGAGCCCGAGCCGCCCGAGGAAGGAGACGAGGACCTGCCGCGCCCCGAGCCGCTGCCCGAACCGGAATTCCGCGCCTTCGTCGCCGCCAAGCTGCATCGCGTCGTCGCCCAGGTCGACCGGGCGGCGGAGATCCTGTCGCGCATGCGCCTGTTCAGCCGCGAGACCCGGCAGGGTCCGCAGGCCTTCGACGTCCGCGACGCCTGCCGCAGCGCGCTCGCCCTGGCCGAGCCAAGGCTTCGCCGGTCCGGCATCGCGGCCCGCGAAGACCTGGGCGGCGAGGCGCTCATGGTCGTCGGGCACCCGACGCGGTTCGAGCAGGGCGTCGTCAGCCTGCTGATGAACGCCGTGGACGCTCTCGCCGAGTCCTCGCAGGACGGCAAACTCGTCGAGTTGACCGCCGGCCGCGGCCCCGACGGTTGCGTCCGGGTGCGCATCCGCGACAATGGGCCGGGCGTGCCGGCGGCGATCCGCGACCGTATCTTCGAGCCCTTCTTCACCACCAAGCCGGTCGGCCAGGGCACCGGCCTCGGCCTCGCCACCACCTTCGGCCTCGTGCGCGACTGCGGCGGCGCGCTGACCTTGCTCGACGATGCGCCGGGGGGGCCGGAGGGGCCGGGGGCCACCTTCCAGATCGACCTGCCGGCAGCCGCGGTGGGTCGGAACGCAGTGTCGGCCTAAGCCGCCAGAAAGACACAGAAATGACCGTCGGCGTCCTCTTCGTTTGCACCGGCAACATCTGCCGCTCGCCCATGGCGGTCGGCGTCCTGCGCACCGTCGTGCAACGTGCCGGGATCGCGCACGCCTTCGAGATCGACTCTGCCGGCATCTACCATGGCCATGCCGGCCAGCCGCCCAGCCTGCTCGCGGTCGAGGTCGCGGCGCGGCGCGGCTACGACATCTCGGACCTGCGCTCCCGTCCGCTGATGCCCGAGGACCTCGCGCGCTTCGACTGGCAGTTGGCGATGGACCGCACCCACCTCGTCGCCATGCGTTCCATGGCGCCGGGCGACGTCGCCGACCGGCCGCAGATGTTCCTGAAATTCGCCCCCGATCTCGGCGTCCGCGACGTCGTCGATCCCTACGGCGGCACCACCGAGGACTACGAACGCGCCCTCGACCTCATCGAGGCCGGCTGCGCCGGCCTGCTGAAGCACCTGCGCGAAACCCTGGAGGGCATGGCCGCCGGGACGGGTCCGGTTCCGGCGCCACGATGACGATCGAGCGGCGCGCTTCCGGCAAACCGTCAGAACTCCAGCAGGTTGTCGCGGAAGTGCTTGTGGGCATAGGCCTTGCGCGTGAGTCCGCGGCGCTGCAGCTCTGGCACCAGCCCGTCGCACACTTCCATGACGTAGCGCCGGTCGAAATAGCTGTTGAATATCAGGAAACCGTCGCCGCCCACCTCCTCCATGGTCTCCTGCATCATGCCGGCCACATGGTCGGCGGTGCCGGTGAAGTCGATGCCGGCCTTCCTTGCATAGCTCTGTACGATCGAGCGCGGCGTCTTGCCGATCCATTTGGCGAGCGACGACTGATGCCCGTTGGTGGTGAGCTCGGGCAACGGCGTGTCGAGGTCGAACTTCGAGAAGTCGATGCCGGTCAGCCGCGACATGCCTGAAAGATGGAGGTCGATGTGCTTTTCGGCCTCGACCTGCTCGAGCCGCGCCCGTTCGCGCGCCGCTTCCATCGTCACGTCGATGATCGGATGGGCGAGGAACAGCACCTTGATGCCGTCGGGATCGCGCCCCAGCGCCGTCGCGCGGCGGCGCACCTCGTCGCGATAGGCCTTCATGCTGGCAGCGCTGCCGCCGCCGTCGGTGATGATCGTGTCGGCCCAGCGCGCCGCGAAGGCCTGGCCGCGCGGCGAGCCGCCGGCCTGGCAGATCGGCACCCGGCCCTGCGGCGAGCGCGGCGCGTTGAGCGGCCCGCGGCATTTGAAGTATTTGCCCTCGTGATGGATCGGATGGACCTTCGATCCGTCGGCGAACATCGGCGCCGCGCGGTCGAGCACCACGGCGTCGGGCTCCCACGCCTCCCACAGCCGGGTCACCACGTCGGCGAACTCGTCGGCGATGTCGTAGCGCTCGTCGTGCGGATGGTGCCTGTCGTGGCCGTAGTTCTGCGCCGCACCGTCGTTGCTGCCAGTGACGCAGTTCCAGCCGATCCTGCCCTCCGTCACGTGGTCGAGCGAATTCACCAGCCGCGCCAGCAGGTAGGGCGGGTATTCCGACACCGACAACGTCGGCACCAGGCCGAGGTGCTGTGTCGCCTGTGCCAGATAGGGCACCAGCACCGCCGGATCGAGCTTGGGCGTGCTGGCTGCGTATTTCAGGTAGCTGTCGTGGCTGCCCTGGTAGGTGTAGGGCACGTTCGAGGAATCCTCGATGATCATGTAGTCCATGCACGCCCGTTCCATGCCCTTGGCCAGGTCGATGAACAGGTCGGGCATCATCCAGCGCGCGATGTCGCTGCCCGGCCAGTTGCCGCGCCAGCTCTTGGGGCCGTAGCCCTGCGACAGGAACCAGGCGAGATGGAATTGTCGTCGTGCCATTGTCCCAGTCTATCTGCAAAACCCCTGCCATCCGAAGGCAAGAAGCAGGGATCATGACTGCGGGAATGGCGATCGGCATCCCGCGGACTGCGGCGCCTCGTTCGCAGCGCGGACCGGCATACGTCTTTGATATCGACTCCGCCGGCGCCGACGGATGCCGGCCCCTGCCACGTTGATCCGGCGCTGGTCTCCTGTGCGCTCCTGAAGAGAAGGAAGTCTTGCGCCATGCCGAGCGACTCCGCCTATGACTACATCGTCGTCGGTGCGGGCTCGGCGGGTGCCGTGGTCGCCTTCCGGCTGACGGAGAGCGGTGCCCACCGCGTGCTGCTGCTGGAGGCGGGGACAGAAGGCTCGAACTTCTGCTATTCGTCGGAGCCGGACGAGGGCTCGGGCGGGCGACGCATCGACGTTCCGCGCGGCCAGATGCTGGGCGGCTCGAGTTCGATCAACAGCATGGTCCATATCCGCGGCCAGGCGCAGGACTACGATCACTGGGCGCAGCTCGGCAACCGCGGCTGGAGCTGGCAGGACGTGCTGCCGGTCTTCAAGCGCATGGAGCGCTACGACGGCGGCTCGGACGAATTCCGCGGCCGCGCGCCTATGTCGGGTTGGTAGCGTTGAGAAAGGGCATGAACATCTGCCTGTAGTGTCCGGGAGTGAGCCCCGTGTACCGCTTGAACAACCGCCGAAAGAAAGCGGCGTTCTCGTATCCGACGATCGCTGCAATGTCCTCGAAGGACTTATCCGTGGTCTCAAGGAGCCGCTTGGCTTCCTCGATCCGCAGGTTCTGGGCATAGGCGATGATCGTGCTGCCCGTGGCGGCCTTGAAGCGCCGCTTCAGAGTGCGTTCCGGTACGCCGGTAGCGGCGACAACTGCAGCGACCGAGTTCGGCTCGGTCATGTTCCTGGCCAACCACGCTTCAGCCTGACGTACCGCCGAATCGGCATGCGGCTGGCGACGCACTAGGCTCGTATAGGGTAGCTGGCCCTCGCTGTGCCATTTCAACAGGTAGACCTTGGCGATACGCAGCGCTTCTCCCGGGCCGCAGTGCCGAGAGATGATGTGTATGGCGAGGTCGTGCCAGGACGTGGTGCCACCAGCCGTCACGATCTGGCCGGTGGGATCGGCGAATACAAGATTGGGCTCGGCGCGGAAGCGAACGTCCGGAAAGCGCGTGCGAAACAGGTCCTGATAGCCCCAGTGCGACGTGGCCTCGCGCCCCGCGAGCAGACCGGAAGCGGCGAGCAGCACGGACCCGGAGCATGCCGAATAGATTATGGCACCGGCCTCGTACATTCGTCCGATCCAGGCCAGCAGCTCTTCGTGGCGACCCTTCATGTCATCGTCCGGCGAGAGCCACAACTCGGGCAGGACCACGATGCCGGCCGATGTCACGTCACCGATCGCGAGGTCGGGGATGACGGGGATCTCGTTGCCGCAGCGGAAAGCGTCGCGCGACAAGGCCACGATTCGCGGGTGAATCAGGGTGAACCCCAGCTCCCTGTCCACCAGCTGCTGCCACAGGGTCCCCGTGGCCGCCAGAACGTCGACCATGCCGTACAGGGCCGAACCAGCCGTTTCAGGTAGCGCGACGATGTAGGCGTCCAGCGCCCTCGGTTCCGAATGTGGCACGAATGGACCTCTTCCGGCTCAAAGCGATCTGATGGGTAAGGCCCGGCAATTCTAGATTGGCGTCGCCCGTCGGGAAATCGGTCCAGACGGCCCAATCAACTCGGGAGAAGAGAATGGATACCCATCAAACGGTCGCACAAGAGCCGACCTACCTGAACGGCCTCAACGTTCAGGCAGCCTTCGCCACCATCGACGCGATCAAGGCCAATCCCGGCCTAGCGCGGTTCGAGTTCCGCGCCCGCAACCGGTGGGTCAACGGAGGGGAAAATCGTTCCACGATCCGCGATTTCTACGGCGCCGGACGGGAGGACACTTCGCGCGGCCAGTCGTTCGAGTTCGTCAACGGCGAACCGCCGGTGTTGCTCGGCAACAACGAAGGCGCCAATCCCGTCGAATTCCTGCTGCATGCACTCGCTGGCTGCGTGACGACGACCTTCGTTCTGCACGCCATGGCGCGCGGAATCCGGATTCGGGAGCTGTCCACGGAACTGCGAGGCGACCTCGACGTGCGTGGCCTGCTTGGCCTCGACGAGAAGGTGTCGCCGGGTTACGAGAGCATCCGGATCGAGCTCGACATCAAGGCCGACTGCTCGAACGAAGAGCTCGATGACCTGCTTGCGATTGCCCAGCGTCACTCGCCGGTCTGCAATACGGTCTGCCGCCCGGTGCCGGTCACCCTTCTGCGCCGGCAAGCCGGCCGCTGAGTGCCGAGAGCAGTCATGACCCAGACAGTGCTGGCGCGCGCCGGTGGCTTCGCCCAGGTACGCCACGTGGTGGCCGCCTTCTACGATCGAGTCCTGGAGTGCGAAGAGCTGCATCGGCACTTCGCCGGCATCGATATGCCGCGTCTGGTGGATCATCAGACGCGGCTGATCGCCGGCCTCATGGCCGGCGATCATGCCCTCGACGACGCCCATCTTCAGCGGGTGCATGCTCGGCTCGGCATCACCGGGGCCGAGTTCGACAACCTGCAACGGCTGCTACACGAGATCCTGGAGGAGTTCGGCTATGAACCCTGCGATGTCGACCGAGTCTGCCGCGCCTTTCGTCAGCGCAGACACCTCGTCGTCACCGCTGCCGGTTGAGGCAGCCGCGGCATTCCAGAGGCTGACGACCGGAGTGGCGCTGGCCATCCGCGGCTCATGGACGATCCTGCTCGCGAACGAGCTATTCTCCCGGTGGTTTGCGCCGGCAACCGGAGACGACAATCTGCTCACGCGCTTGCCTGAGCTCGATGTCGTCGTGGCTCAACGTCGGCTGAGCGAAGGAAGCCGCTACGAACTGAACGTAGAGCGACGCGTAAAGGGCAGAACTGTCGTTCTCGAGGTGGTCCTGATCGCCGTGTCGGACGGCCGGATTCAGATCGAAGCTCGCGACGACCAAAAGCGCCGCCGCGCCGAATACATGCTCGACTCCTATGCCCGCATGGCCGAGAAGAACCTCAGGGACCTGGAGCAGGAAAAGGCGCGCGTCGAGCGGCTACTGCTGAATCTCATGCCGCGTGCCGTGTTGCAGGAGATGCGGGAGTTCGGCACGGTCTCGCCGCAGCGCTTCGCGACGGCAACCGCGTTGATGCTCGATTTTGTGGATTTTTCCGAGATGGCGGTGGCCCGGGATCCAGCCGCGCTGGTTGCGGAGCTGAACGATATCTTCTCGGCTTTCGATCGCATCTCCGAAATGTTCGGCTGCGAGCGCATCAAGACCAACGGCGACTCATACATGGCCGTTTGCGGCCTCCCGGAGCCCGCAGACGACCATGCCGCGAACGTGGCGCATGCCGCGCTACGCATGCGCGGCTATATCGACCGGCGCAATCGTTCGAACAGCAACCAGTGGCGCTGCCGCATCGGCATCGCGAGCGGGCCGCTCGTCGGATCGATCGTCGGCGTCAACAAGTACGTCTACGACGTGTTCGGGCCGGCCGTGAATCTGGCGGCTCGATTGGAGAAGCTGGCCGCACCCATGGAGATACTCGTATCCCAGGCGACCGCCGATCAACTCGGCTCTGCCCTGGTGTGCGCGTCACGGGACGTATGCACCGTCAAGGGGTTCGGATCGACCCGGATCTTCGAGCTGTTGGGCCCAGGCGGTACACCTCGATAGCAGGAGAGCGGCCTCGGCAAACGACAGGCGAGACCCAAGGGCCGGGCAACCGCGGATGACGGCCAGGGATGTGACAACCGCCCAGCCAAGTGTTGCAGACGGCTCTGATTCCGGCAGGCGCACTTGATGATCAATCGCGCTGGCGAGGCTCACGCGGAGGACTGCCCTGGTGCCAGGTCCCCGGCATCACGGCGCGCCGTTCTTTTCAGCGAAATCCAGTCATCGCCGGTGCGCGCCGAGGCTTGTCAGGGGGCGCGAGGGCTGCTCCCCTCACCGCCAAGGGAACCGAAAGAATACGAATGCAGAGCAACTCGACCTACGACTACATCGTTGTCGGCGCCGGGTCCGCGGGCGCCGTGGTCGCCGCCCGGCTGACCGAGAGCGGCGCGTATCGCGTGCTGCTGCTGGAGGCGGGGACCCAGGGCTCGAATTTCTTCTGGTCGCGGGTGCCGGTCGGCGTCGCCAAGATGATCGACGATCCAGCCGTCAACTGGTGCTACTCGTCGGAGCCGGACGAGGGCTCGGGCGGCCGGCGCATCGATGTCCCGCGCGGAAAAATGCTGGGCGGCTCGAGCTCGATCAACGGCATGGTCTATATCCGCGGCCAGGCGCAGGACTACGATCACTGGGCCCAGCTCGGCAACCGCGGCTGGAGCTGGCAGGACGTGCTGCCGGTCTTCAAGCGCATGGAACGCTACGACGGCGGCTCGGACGCATTTCGCGGCCGCGACGGACTGCTGCGCGTCACCGACACGCCGCGCCACAAGGTGCCGCTGCTCGAAAAGATGATCGCGGCGGCGGAGAAGATGGGCCTGCCCTTCAATCCCGACCTCAACGGCGAGACCCAGGAAGGCATCGGCATGTCGCAGGTGACGATCGCCAGGGGTCGCCGCCAGAGCACCGCCTACTGCTATCTCGACCCGGCCCGCGCGCGAGCCAATCTAACGATCGAGCAGGGGTCGCTGGCGGAGTCGCTGATCCTCGACGGCAAGCGCTGCGTCGGCGTGCGCTATGCCGTGGGCGGCGTGAAGCGCGAGGCGAGGGCCACGCGCGAAGTCATCGTCTCGGGCGGCTCGATCAATTCGCCCAAGCTGCTCGAACTCTCCGGCATCGGCCAGGCCGACCTGCTGCGCAGCAGGGGCATCGCGCCCGTGCACGAGCTCCGCGGCGTCGGCGAGAACCTGCGCGACCATTATTCGCCGCGGGTGAAATTCGCCATCAAGGAGAAGAACCTCACCTTCAACGACAACGCCCGCGGCTGGCGGCTGGCGCGCGAGGCCATCAAATACGCGCTGTTCCGCGAGGGCTTCCTTGCCTCGACCTCGGTGCCGATCCGCCTCTACTTCCGCACCCGGGTCGGGCTCGAGACGCCCGATGCGACGGTCTCGATCGCGCCCTTCCTCTACGAGATGGTGGGCCACGAACGCCGCGTCTCGAAGAAGCGCGGCATCACCATGAACGTGAACGTGCTGCGCTCCGAGAGCACCGGCTCGATCCACATAAAATCTGCGGATCCGGCCGAGCCGCCGGCGATCCGCTTCAATTTCCTTTCCGCCGAGCACGATCGCGCCGGCGTGCTGGCCGCCATCCGCAAGGGCCGCGAGCTGATGGCGACCTCGCCCCTGAAAGAGGTCACGGGCGAGGAGATCGCGCCCGGCGCGCATCTGCAGAAGGACGATGAGCTGCTCGACTGGGTGCGCAAGAATGCCGAGACCACCTACCACCCGATCGGCACCTGCCGGATGGGCGGCGATCCCCTGGCCGTGGTCGATGCCGAGCTCAGGGTCCACGGCTTAAGTGGCCTTCGTGTCGCCGACGCCTCGATCATGCCGACGCTGACCAGCGGCAACACCAACGCCCCCACCATCATGATCGGCGAGAAGTGCGCCGCGATGGTGCTGGCGGCCGCCGCGGCGCAGAGGAGCGCGGCGTAGAGTTCGGCGTCACCGTCGCCCCGCGCGATTCGGCGACGCCGTCAGCGCATGATCCTGAGTGAATCGGTGGCCTGGATGCGCTTGATCATGTCCCTCAGCTTGGGATCGCGCACGAACCGCGCATAGGCCGGCACCAGGGCGTCGGAAAACGACGCCCTGTCGACGTCGGTGATGATCTCCGCCCCCGCCGCCTCCACCGCCTTGCGGACCATGGGTTCGTATTCGTCCCTCAGCGAACGGAAGTAGGGCACCGATTCCCGGGCGGCCGCGGCGATGATGAGCCGGTCTTCGGCCGGAAGCCGGTCCCAGATCTTCTTCGAGAAGACGAGCACGCTGGGGGCCATCGTGTGCTCGGTCACGCTGTAGAACTTCGCGACCTCGTGGTGACGGGCATGCTCGTAGGTCTGAAAGTCGAACTCGGCGGCGTCGACCGCCCCGCTCCTGAGCGAATCGTAGACCCTGCCGAAGGGGATCGGCTTCGGCCTGGCGCCGACCGACTGCAGCAACGGCGAGAGGATGTCCGACGACTGCACGCGGACGCTCATGTCCTTCAGGTCGGCCACGTTCCGGATCGGCTTTTTCGAAGTGTAGAAGGACCGCGGGCCTGTATCGTAGAAGCAGAGGCCGATCAGGCCCTGGGTTTCCAGCG
>JAUXWB010000056.1 GCA_030684475.1 Reyranella sp.
GGATTGACGCCGGTGGCGAGCTGCTCCTGGCCGCCGCCGCGCACGAAGCCCGAGACCAGCCGGCCCTTGGAAATCATGTCGATCATCGCCCGTTCTTCGGCCAACCTGATCGGGTTCTCCGCCAGCGGCAGCGGATTGCCCAGCATGACGATCTTCACCTTCTTGGTCATGCCGGCCAGGATGGCGGCGAAGATGTTGGCCTTGGCCTGCATGCAGAACGGCGCGTTGTGGTGCTCGTTCAGCATGATGCCGTCGACGCCGACCTCCTCGGCCAGCATGTATTGCTCGATGTAGTCGTTGTAGAGCCTGGAGCCCGCGACCGGATCGAAATGCTTGTTGGAGAACATCAGCGCCGTGGCGCCAAAATCGCGGCCGGCCTGCTCCGGGTAGGCCGACATCGGTTGCTCGGTGAAATACATCAGGTGCATGGCAGTTATCCCTGACCGATGAAGTTGGTGACCAGCTTGGCGAGCGCCTCGGGTTGCTCCATGTCGACGCAATGGCCGCTTGCCTTGACGATTTCCAGCCTGGCATTGGGCAAGGCCTCGACATAGCGCGCGGCCGCGCTCCGCGGCACCACTCTGTCGTCGTCGCCCCACACCACCAGCGCCGGCGCGCGCACGGCGCCCAGCAGATGAGGCAGGGTCTGGCTGTACATGTAGGGTTTCCAGGCGATGCGGAAGCTCATCTCGCGGCAGACGTCCCACATCTCGAGCTGGTCGATCGACGGCTCAGCGCCATAGACGCGATCGAACACCTTCTGGTCGTGGAAGCCGGCGCGGGCATAATCGATGTAGCCGGTGATGGCGAGGTCGAGGATGTCGCCCTCAGGCGGCTTGATGCCCATGGCGCCGACCAGGACCAGATGGGAGAGATCGGCGGGCGCCATGCTGGCCATTTCGGCGGCGATCCAGCCGCCAAATCCCAGGCCGACGAGGGCGGCATCCTTGATCTTGAGATCGCTCAACAGACCGCGATGGACCACCGCAATGTCGCGTACGCTCCGCATCCAGGCCGGCCGTTCCGACCGGCTGTAGCCGGGATGATGCGGCACCAGCACGTCGTAGTGTGCCGCCAGGGCGTCGTAGAAAGGCAGGCGGTCCAGCGTGCCGGTCTCGTGATGCAACACCACGACGGACCGCGCCTTCTTGGCCGTAGGGCCGGCGCGTTTCAGATGCAGCTTGGCGCCGCCCGCCTCGACCGTGGAGTCGGTCCAGTCCACTCCCGCCATTCCGGGTTTCCTTCCCTATTGGAGAGGATCGTTGCAACCGGAACCACGGGAGTCAAACTTTCGACTGGCGATGCAACCTGCGGAATTCCGCAAGTGGTTGTTCGCCGGAGGCCGGTCTATTAAGACTTCACTCTCGCCACAGGGAAGACATCACCGTGCTCAAGCTCGGATACAAGGCGTCGGCCGAACAATTCGCGCCGTCAAAGTTGCTCGACTTCGCATGCCTGGCCGAAACCGTCGGGTTCGAGTCGGTGTTCGTCAGCGATCACTTCCAGCCGTGGAAGCACGTGGATGGCCACGCGCCAAATTCGATCGCCTGGCTGGGGGCGCTGGGCGCCCGGACCTCGCGTGTCGCGATCGGCACCAGCGTGCTCACGCCGACCTTCCGCTATCACCCCTCGATCGTGGCCCAGGCCTTCGGCACGCTGGGCGCGATGTTCCCGGGGCGGGTGATCCTGGGTATCGGCACCGGCGAGTCGCTGAACGAGGTGCCGTCGACCGGCCAGCCCTGGCCCGAGTTCAAGGAACGCTTCGCCCGGATGCGCGAGGCCGTGACGCTGATCCGCACGCTGTGGCGCGAGGAGCGCGTCAGCTTCGAGGGCGAATACTACAAGACCGAAAAGGCCACCATCTACGACCGGCCCGAGGTCGAGGTGCCGATCTACGTGGCGGCGGCGGGCGCGCTGGTGGCGCGCTATGCCGGTCGCTCCGGCGATGGCTTCATCTGCACCAGCGGCAAGAAGTGGGACCTCTACACCGATACCCTGCTGCCCAAGGTCGCCGAGGGCATCGCCGCCGCGGTCGAACCAAAGAAGCAGCCCTATGACCACATGATCGAGGTCAAGGTCTCCTTCGACACAGACGCCGAGCGCGCGCTGCAGGACACGCGGCACTGGGCGGCGCTGGCGCTCACGCCGGAAGAAAAGATGACGGTCGAGGATCCCGTCGAGATGCAGCGGTTGGCCGACGCCCTGCCGCTCGAACGCGCGGCGTCGCGCTGGATCGTCTCGAGTGATCCCGACGAGCATGTCGAGAAGATCGGCGCCTACGTCGCTCTCGGCTTCCGTCATCTGGTGTTCCACGCGCCCGGCCCCGATCAGGAGCGGTTCCTGCGGCTCTATGGCGAGCAAGTGCTCCCACGCCTGCGCAAGAAATTCGGATGAACCGCACCACCGCCTTGGAGGTCCTGGCGATCCCCGGCATCCCGATGATCGAGCCGGGCGACGATCTGGCGGCGCTGATCGCCGAGGGACTGGCGCGTGGCATGCACGAGCCGCGCGAAAGCGACGTGATCGTGATCGCCCAGAAGATCGTCTCCAAGGCCGAGGGCCGCAGCGTCGATCTCGCCACTGTGAAACCGTCGGCACGGGCCATCGAGCTCGCCAAGGAAGTGCAGAAGGATCCGCGCCTGGTCGAGCTGATCCTGTCCGAGTCGGTGCGGGTGGTGCGGTCCCGGCCCAACGTCCTGATCGTCGAACACCGGCTGGGCTTCGTCATGGCCAACGCCGGCGTCGATCAATCCAATGTTGCTTCGCCGGACGGTCCGCAGCGCGCCCTGCTGCTGCCGGTCGATCCCGACGGCAGCGCCGCCGCATTGCGCGAACGCCTCTCCGACCTTTGTGGCGTGCCGCCCGCCGTCGTCATTACCGACAGTTTCGGCCGCGCCTGGCGGCGCGGCACGGCGGGCGTGGCAATCGGCGCGGCAGGCCTGCCGGCGCTGCTCGACCTGCGTGGCAATCCCGACCTGTTCGGCCGCGAACTGCAGGTCAGCATCACCGGCTTCGCCGACGAGATCGCCGCCGCGGCGTCACTGGTGATGGGGCAAGGCAACGAGGCGCAGCCCGTCGTGCTGATGCGCGGCCTCACCTGGAGCGCGCCGGCCAATCCCGCCTCCGAACTCGTGCGGCCGGCCGCCGAGGACATGTTTCGGTGAGCAGCGGCCTGGTGGTTGCGCTGTCGGGCGGAGTCGGCGGCGCCAAGCTAGCGCTTGGCCTCAGCCGCGTTTTGCCACCGGAGGAGCTGCTGATCGTGGCCAACACCGGCGACGATTTCGAGCATCTCGGCCTCAGCATCTGTCCCGACATCGACACGCTGACCTACGTACTGGCGGGCCTCGACAATCCGGTGACCGGCTGGGGCCGCCGCGACGAGACCTGGTCGTTCATGGAGACGATCACGGCGCTCGGCGGCGAGGACTGGTTCCGTCTCGGCGACCGTGACCTCGCCCTCCACGTAGAACGCACGAAGCGGCTGGGTGCCGGCCAGAGCCTGTCGCAGATCACCGGCGACGTCTGCCGACAGCTCGGCGTCGGGCCGCGCGTGCTGCCGATGAGCGACGATCGCGTGCGCACGCGCGTGCGCAGTGACAGCGGCTGGATCGATTTCCAGGACTATTTCGTGCGCCAGCAATGCCGGCCGGTCGTGCAGGAACTCGCCTTCACCGGCGCGGCCGACGCCCGACCCCAGCCCGACGTCATGGCGGCCTTGAGCGGCGGCAACGTGCGGGCGGTGGTGATCTGCCCGTCCAATCCCTTCATCAGCATCGAGCCGATCCTGGCCGTGCCCGGGATGCGTGCAGCGATCGAGAAGTGCGGCGCCCCTGTCGTGGCGGTGTCGCCGATCATCGGCGGCCGTGCGATCAAGGGACCGACCGCCAAGATGATGCAGGAACTGGGCCTCGCCGTGAGTTCCGCGACGGTGGCCGAGCGCTACGGCGCGCTGCTCGACGGCTATGTCGTCGATGCCGCCGATTCCGGAGACATCAGGACCAAGGTGCACGTTGCCCCCACCCTGATGACGACGCTCGAGGAGCGCGAAGCGCTGGCGCGCACCGTCCTCGACTTCGCCGATTCGCTCACATGAAGGTGGCGTCCGACATCTGGGCGATCGTGCCCGTCAAGGAACTGAACGGCGCCAAGCAGCGGCTCGCCCCCCTGCTCTCGCCCGCCCAGCGCCGCGCACTCATCGAGGTGATGGTGGGCGAGGTGCTGGAGGCTGTTACGGGCGCGCGCGGCCTCGCCGGCGTCATGGTCGTCACCCTCGACCCGACCACGACGGCGCTGGCTCTGCGCCTGGGAGCGCGCGTGGTGACCGACGGCGCCCGTGACGGCCATACTGGCAGCGTCACGGCGGGCCTCAAGCTCCTCGCCCGCGAAGGCCGTGGCGGCATGATCACTTTGCCGGGCGACATTCCCGCCGCCACCTCGGTCGAGATCGAGGCGGTGCTGGCGGCGCATCTTAGCGCGCCATCCTTCACCATCTCGCCGGCGCATGACGACCTCGGCTCCAACGCCGTCGTCTGCTCGCCGCCGGATGCCGTGCCGTTGCGCTTCGGCGAGAACAGCTACTTCCCGCATCTCGAGGCGGCGCGACGCGCAGGCATCGAACCGACGGTGATCCGCCAGCCGGGCATCGCCATGGACATCGACCACCCGGCCGACCTTGCCGCCTTCCTGCGCCTGCCGCAATCGGCCAGCACCCGCACGCACGCGTTCCTCGAGGAAGTCGACATTTCGCGATTGCTGGCCCAGCGAGGCATCGGCTAGCGCACGGCATTTCAGGTGGCATGCATTTTGCTGCTTTCCCTTGGGAATTCATCGTGAGTGGATGGGGGATTGCATGCTGTATCGTATGTTTGCCGGCTTGGCGCTGGCGGCGGTGGTTGCCTCCGGCGCCGCTGCGCAGGATTTGCCGAAGAGCCAGTTCAAGGTCATCGGCCTCAACAGTCCGACGCCGGTGTCGATCCACGACGAGTTGCCGTTCTGGCGCAAGACGATCCCCGAGGCGTCGAAGGGCGCTATCACCGTCGACGTGACGCCACTCGACCAGATGGGCATCGACGACAAGACCATGCTGCGGCTGCTGAAACTTGGCGTCATGGATTTCGCGGCCATGGACATCTCCAAGATGGCGGGCGACGACCCGCGCTTCGAGGCCTGCGATCTCGCGGGCCTGACGCTGACGCCCGACAAGGCCCGCGCGGCCTGCGATGCCTATCGCGCCGTGATCGACCGGCAATTGCAGAAGAACTGGAACGCCAAGCTGCTGGCCTTCGGTGGCAACACGCCCCAGGTTTTCTGGTGCCGCGACGTGCTTTCCGGCCTGGGGGGCCTCAAGGGCAAGAAGATCCGCGTGTTCAACAACACGATGCGTGACTTTCTGGGTGGTGTCGGCGGCACGGCAGTCAGCATGGCGTTCGCGGAAGTCGTGCCGGCACTCAACAACGGCGTGGTCGATTGCGGCGTGACGGGCAGCCTGTCGGGCAACACAGCCGGCTGGACCGAAGTGACCAAGTCGATCTATCCGATGTCGCTCGGCTGGAGCATCAACGTGCTGGCCGTCAATCTCAATACCTGGAAACGCATCGACCCCAAGACGCAGGCCTTCCTGACCGAGCAATTCAAGGCCTACGAAGACAAGATGTGGGCCACGATCAAGACGACGACCGGCGAGGCCGACAACTGCAACACCGGCAAGCAGCCCTGCACCATGGGTAAGCTCGCCAAGACCACCATCGTCCCAGTGAAGCCCGAGGAGATGGAGGCGCACAAGAAGCTGGTCGAAGGCGCGGTGCTGGCGGGCTGGGCCAAGCGCTGCGGGGCTGAATGCATCAAGGAATGGAACGAGACGGTCGGCAAGGCACTCGGCCTGAAGGCACCCACGCCTTAGCCGGAAGAGCGACCTCATGATCGGCGTTCGTCGCTTTGCCCAGTGGGGCCTGTGGTTCGGCGGCGCGCTTGTTCTGCTCGCGGCGGTGTTGATCGGCATCGACGTGCTGATGCGCAAGTTCCTCAACCGCTCGATCGGCGGCGCCGACGAGCTGGCCGGCTATGCCCTGGCCATTGGAACAGCCTGGGGCCTGGGAGCGACATTGCTCGACCGCGCCCATATCCGCATCGATTCGCTCTACATGCTGTTCCCGCAAAAACTGCGACTGGTCCTCGATGCTGTCGCGATCGTCCTTCTGGTCGGCTTCTTCGCCCTGACCACATGGCATGGGCTGGGGGTCGTCTCGCAGTCCTGGACGTCGGACTCGCGCAGCCAGTCCGCCCTGGAGACCCCGACCATTATCCCGCAGGCGCTCTGGATTGCGGGCCTTGCGGCCTTCGTCGTGATCGGCGTGCTGTTGCTGCTTCAAGCCCTCAGAACGGCATTGTCAGGCGATCTGAGGAGCGTCGCGACGCTGATCAGCACGCGCTCCGCCGAGGAGGAGGTCGAGGACGAAATCCGCGATCTGAAGGATCGTCGGATGCGCGAGGGCAAGAACTGACGTGCTGGGCATTACCCTCCTCATCCTGATCGGTCTTCTGGCGCTGGCGATCCCGGTCGCCGCCAGCCTTGGCGTCCTCGGCCTGTCGCTCTCGGCCATCTATTCCAAGCTGCCGCTCTCGCTCGCCATGGGCGAAATCGCCTGGGGCACGTCGAACAACTTCCTCCTCGTGGCGATCCCCTTCTTCGTGCTGCTGGGCGAGACCCTGCTGCGCTCGGGCATGGCCGAACGCATGTACAGCGCGCGGGTGCTCTGGGTGCCATGGCTGCCCGGCGGCCTGATGCATTCCAACATCGCGGCCTGCGCGATGTTCGCCGCGACCTCGGGCTCGAGCGTGGCGACGGCGGCGACCATCGGCACCGTCGCCCTGGGTGAAGTCGAGAAGCGCGGGTATTCCGAGCGTCTCTTTCTCGGCACCATCGCGGCCGGCGGCACCTTGGGCATCCTGATCCCTCCGTCGATCAACATGATCGTCTACGGCGTGCTCA
>JAUXWB010000065.1 GCA_030684475.1 Reyranella sp.
AGGCCGCCGACTTCTCCGGCCCTCAGCCCGTAGGCGATGAACAGCACCAGGATTGCCCGGTCGCGCTTGTCGACAGTACGAACGCCCTCGACGGACGCGAGCAGGCGTACGACATCCTCCCGCCTCACGCCCTTGGGGACGGTCTCGTCCGCCATGAAGCGGGGCGGCATGATGCCCGCGGCCAGCCCCGACAAGGACCAACCGCGGGCTTCGGCGAACAAGAAGAACGCCTTCAGACGCTGCGCGTAATCGTGCAAGGTCCGGCGAGTCCAGGCTCCCCGCGTGTGCTCGGCGGCGACCGCATCGTCGATGTGGTGCATCCGCACGGCGCTCAGCGCGACATCGCTCCCGACCAGGCAAGAGAAGAAGCGATCGGCGGCCGCGCAATAGCTTTGAACCGTCGCGTCGGACAAGCCGCGCTCGTCGCGCAGCCATTTCTCGAAGGTCGCAACCTCGGCGCAATGCGAATGGCTTGGCTTCTCGCGCTCATCGAGCCAGACCAAAAAGCGAAGCCATCCGATCCCCTGGCTGACGAACCGTTCGCGCGCCTTGGAAGATGCCGCTCGAATGCATCTCCGTCCTTTCGGCCGCGACCAGGTCGCCGCGGCAGCCTCGATCTGGTCGACACTGACCCTGGCGCCTTCTTCCAGGTTCAGAAGGCGCATTAAGCTCACTTGATCGTTGGCGCATTTTCGCAAAGTCGGTCGCCTGGCGCCGCTCTCCTTGAGATGAATGAGATATCGTTCACGCTCGTCGACAAGTGGCGCTGTTCGATACTTGTCAGCGGTTCGGGGAAAGAAGATTTCTTCAAACATGCTTGTGCCTCCGTGCGGGTGGAGGCCCAAGCTTCCGCACCGGGCGCCGTGATCAAGTTATTGCGTTTGGAAGCAGCTCAATCATCTGGAACAAAGCATCCGTCCTGCGGCGCGAGCTGGATGCGCAGCGCCGCCCGAAGAGCGCCGAGGCCGAAGGAACGGAAATCCGCGTTGAAGTCCCCTGTCTGCGGCGACAGGGCACGCGTTTCAATTCCCGTTGCTTCGGCGCGTTCGGTCAGTGCCGCGAGCGCCATGTCACCTGCGGCATCAGCGTCGCGGGCGATGTAGAGCCGTCGCAGCGTCGGCGGGAGCAAAAGCGCGGCGAGGTGGTTGGCCGAGAGCGCGGCTGCCATTGCCATGTCAGGCAGCGCACAGCGCAGCGACAGCATCGTCTCGATGCCTTCGCCGACGGCCATCACCTCGCACGGCACGCCGAAGCGCACCGCGTGGCCGAGCAGGTCGCCCAAGGCGCGTCGTGGCGTGGAGATCGGCGCCTTGCCCGAACCGTCCCGGGTGAGCCAGGTGCGGTGGGCGCCGGTCTGCCGTCCGGCCAGGTCGGTGACGCACGCGATCATCGCGGGCCAGATCTCCGTCGGACTGT
>JAUXWB010000071.1 GCA_030684475.1 Reyranella sp.
CGCGCGTCGACGGAAACCTTGGCGCTGCCCAGCACGCCGCGAAGCGTGTCGGTGAGCTGCTGGAGCTGGGCCGGCGAGAGCGGCACGGCCGAGGTGACGGCCACGGTGGTCTCGCCGCGGCGGCTCGCCAGTTCGGCCAGGAAGGCCGACGCCATGGCCACCAGCTCGCGGGCGCGGCCGTTGCTGGCCACGGTGCCGATGAAATTGCGGGTGAGGCCCTTGATGCCGGTGGCGTCGAGCACGGCCAGCAGCGCCTTGGTCTGCAGCGGGCGGCCGATCACCGGGCTCGCGATGAGGCGGGCGAGATCGGCGCTTTCGCCGACCATCTTGCGGAATGTGCTGAGATCCTGGGCAACCTGATCGAGCGATTTGGCATTGTCGGCCAGCTCGAAAAGGGCGCTGGCATAACGTCCGGCAACGCCGGTCGTGGCAGAGGTAGCGGTTGACACGTTGAAAGCCTCTCCAAGTACCGTTGCGTCCGGCCGGCAAGCTATTGTTCCGGCGGGACTTTTCCCAGGAGAACGTGCCGCGCAGTATCTCGCCCCACCCCGGAAAAGCGCGCGTTGCTACCATGCGGTTTTCCCACGCGCAAGATTGCCAAAGGCCTGTATTACCGCGGTTTTTCAGCGCGCTATGTCACAGGAAGGAATAGGGGTCGACGTCGATCTGCAGGCGCACGGAGCCGGGCAATCCGATCCGCTCCAGCCAGCCATGCAGCAACGGTTGCAGCGCCGTTTCGCGTGATGCTTTCAGCAGGAACCGGCGGCGGTGGCGGCCGCGCAACAGCGCCAGCGGTGCGGTCGACGGCCCCAGCACCGTGACCCCCTGATGCTGCGGCGCCCGGCGCGCCAGCGCCGCACAGACGCCGTCGACCGCCGAAGGATCGGGCCCGGACACGATCAGCGAGGCAAGGCGGCCGTAGGGCGGCATGCCGGCAGCGGCGCGGTCGGCAAGCTCGGCCGCCACGAAGCGGTCGCGGTCGCCCGACACCAGCGCCTGCATCACCGGATGCTCGGGCATGTGGGTCTGGACCAGCGCTCGGCCCGGCCGGTCCTCGCGGCCGGCGCGGCCCGCCACCTGATAGAGCAGCTGAAACGTACGCTCCGCCGCGCGCAAATCGCCGCCGTTCAGGCCGAGGTCGGCGTCGATCACGACCACCAGGGTGAGATTGGGGAAGTGGTGGCCCTTGGCCGCCATCTGGGTGCCGATCAGGATGTCGATCTCACCCGCGATCATGCGATCGACCGCCGCCGAGGCCTCGTCGCGGTTCATCAGCGAGTCCGAGGTGAAGAGTTCCAGTTTCGCCTCGGGGAACAGTTCCAACGCCTCCTCGGCCAGCCGTTCCACGCCGGGACCGCAGGCCACGAATTGGTCGACCGCGCCACAGTACTTGCAGGCATGGGCCGGCGGCTCGGTATGACCGCAATGATGGCAGACCAGGGTGCGACGGAAGCGATGCTCGACCAACCAGGCCGAGCACTGCGGACATTCGAGCCCGTGGCCGCAGGCGCGGCAGAGGGTGAGCGGCGCATAGCCGCGGCGATTGAGGAACAGCAGCGACTGCTCACCGGCCGCCAGGGTCTGCTTCATCGCCTCGACCACCGGCGGCGACAGCCAGCGGCCGCGGGCCGGCGGCGCGCGCCGGAGATCGACTGCCGTCAGCCTCGCCAGTTGTTGCCCGCCGTGCCGCCCCGGCAGATGGAGCGCGGCGTAGCGTCCCGTGGTGACATTGACCACGCTTTCGAGCGAGGGCGTGGCCGAGGCGAGCACGATCGGCGCCGCCACCAGACGCGCCCGCACCACCGCCATGTCGCGGGCATTGTAGGTGACGCCCTCGTCCTGCTTGAACGAGCCGTCGTGCTCCTCGTCGACCACGATCAGTCCCAGTTTCGCAAAGGGCAGGAACAGCGCCGAGCGCGCGCCGACCACGACCCCGACCCGGCCCTCCGCAATGGCGCGCCACGTTTCGCGGCGCTCCAGCCCGGTCAGGCCGGAATGCCAGGGCGCTGGCGGCGCGCCGAATCGGTCCTCGAAGCGCCGCAGCCATTGCGCCGTGAGCGCGATCTCGGGCAGCAGCACCAGCGCCTGCCAGCCGGCGGCCAGCGCGGCAGCAATCGCCTCGAAATAGACCTCGGTCTTGCCCGCGCCCGGTACGCCATCGAGCAGAGTCGCGGAGAAGCCGTCGGCCTGCACCTTTTCGACCAGCGCCAGCGCCGCTGCCTGCTGCTCGGGCGAGAGCACCGGGCCCGGCCGCGCACCGTCGGGCTGCGGAAAAGACCGTCGCATCGTGCGTTCGACCGGTTCCAGCAGGCCGACGGAGGCCATGGTCTTGATCACCGACGTGCCGACGCCGGCGAGATGGGCGAGTTCGGCTGCCGGCATCGCCGGTCCATCCTTGAGGGCGTCGAGCACGCGGCGCCGGGCGGCCGTGAGTTTCAGCGCCTCGTCGCCGCAAGAGTCGGCGGGCCGGTAGATGGTCTCGGTCTTGGGCGCTTCGAGCGCCGAGGGCACGCTCATCGCCATGCGCAGCACGGCGCCGGGTGGCGCCAGCGTGTAGGCCGAAACCCAGTCGACGAAGCGACGCAGCGCGGCGGCCATCGGCAGCGCGGGCAGAATTTCGGCGATATCGCGCAGCTTTTCCGGTGCGATTTCACCCGAGCCCTTGCCCCACACCACGCCTGTCGTTTCGCGCTTGCCGAGCGGCACCACCACGAAATGGCCTGCCGCAACCTCCAGTCCCTCGGGGACGCTGTAGTCGTAGGCATCGGCCAGGGGCAACGGCAGCAGGACCTTCACTGTCCGGGGCACCGTCCGGCGCTCGGTGTTTTCCACCGGCCCGGGGCGTGACGAGGCAGCCTCCTCGCCTTGTGGCTCGGTGGGGGAAACGCTAGAAATTGTGGTGGCGCACACGTCCGTACCACTGGCCATTGGGGTAGTTTATATGAAGTTCTTCGTCGATACCGCCGATGTCGCCGAGATCAAGGACCTCGCGGCGTCCGGCCTGCTCGACGGGGTGACCACAAATCCCTCGCTGATCCACAAGGCCGGCCGGCCCATGCTCGACGTCATCAAGGAGATCTGCGCCATCGTCCCGGGCCCGGTCAGCGCCGAAACGGTCGCGACCGACCACAAGACGATGCTCGAGGAGGGCCGCAAGCTCGCCAAGCTCGCCAAGAACGTCGCGGTGAAGGTGCCGCTCACCCCGGACGGGCTGAAAACCTGCAAGGCGCTCACCTCCGAAGGCACGATGGTGAACGTCACCCTCTGCTTTTCGGCCGCTCAGGCGCTGCTGGCCGCCAAGGCCGGCGCCACCTTCATCTCGCCCTTTGTCGGCCGCCTCGACGACATCGGCCAGGACGGCATGCACCTGATCGGCGAGATCATGACGATCTATCGCCAGTATCCCCACTTCAAGACCGAGGTGCTGGTGGCCTCGGTGCGCCACACCCAGCACGTGATCGCGGCGGCCAAGCTCGGCGCCCACGTCGCCACCCTGCCGCCCAACGTGCTGCGCCAGCTCTTCAAGCATGTGCTGACCGACAACGGACTGAAGGCATTCCTCGACGACTGGGCCAAGACCGGCCAGTCGATCCTCTGACCCGGAGGCGGGTGGATGGGTAACGACGGCACGATCGCGGCGCCCGACGGCTCGGGGCGGCAGGTGAAGCTGATCACCGCCGACGATGTCGTGGCCTACCTCAAGGCCCATCCGACGTTCTTCACCGACCACGCCGCCCTTGCCGAGGAGCTGGCGCTGATCCCGCGCCCGCAGGGGCCGGGCGTCATCGACATGCAGCAGGCGATCCTGAAGCGCCTGCGCTCCGAGATCGATCGCCTCAAGAACGAGCGCACCGAGATCATTGCCAACTCCAAGCAGAACCAGATCGTCCAGAACCGCATCCAGGCGGCAGTAATCAGCATCATCCAGGCCACGACCTTCGAGAAGATGATCACTGTCGTGACCCACGAGCTGCCCGAGCTGCTCGACGTCGATTTCATCACGCTGGCCATCGAGGCCAATGCCGACGCCCCCAAGCGCGTGCCGGTGCGCGGCGTCTATGTGCTGGCACCGGGCGCCATCGATGCCGCCATCGGCCTCGACAAGCACGCCCGGCTGCGCAGCTCGATCATCGGCGAGGACGCCTTCTTCGGCGAGGTCTCGCGCTTCGTGAAGTCCGACGTGCTGATGCGGCTCAAAGTCTCGACCGGCTCGCCCGACGGCGTCATGTGCTTCGGCTCGCGCGAGCCCGAGGCGTTCGGCCCCGACATGTCGACCGAGCTGCTGTTCTTCCTCGCAAAGGTGCTGGAGAACACCATCCGCGCCTGGCTCGATCTTCCCGAATGAGCCTCGCGGCGGCGCAGGACGGCTGGCGCGACTGGCTGAAAAGCGAACGCCGGCTCGCCGCCCATACGCTGATCGCCTACGAGCACGACGTCGCGGGCTTCCTCGGCTTCATGACGACCTACCTCGGCGCCGCCCCCACCCTGGAGGCGCTGGCCAAGCTGAAGCCCGCCGAGTTCCGCGCCTGGCTGGCCGAACGGTCGCGCCAGGGCATGGCGCGCAGCTCGACGGCCAGGGCCTTCTCCTCGGTGCGCTCCTTCTTCGGCTTCCTCGACAAGCGCGGCCTCGCCCACAATGCCAGCATCGCCACCATCCAGACGCCCAAGCTGCCGCGCTCGCTGCCCAAGGCCCTCAGCGAACGCGACATGGGCGAGCTCCTCGATAGCGATCCGGCCGACAAGGAGCGCGAGGCCTGGATCGACCTGCGCGACAGCGCCGTGCTGCTGCTGCTCTATGGCGCGGGGCTCCGCATCGGCGAAGCACTCGGCCTCACCAAGGCAGCCATCGAGGGCCTGCTCAACGCTGGCCAGGACACGCTCGCCGTCACTGGCAAGGGAAACAAGACCCGCCTCGTGCCACTGCTGCCGCAGGCGCTGGATGCGCTCGTCGCCTACCGCGACGCCTGCCCGTGGCTGAAGGCGGCCGGCCCCGACGACGCCTTCTTCATGGGCGCCCGCGGCGGCGCGCTCGATCCCGCCATCGTGCAGAAGCGGGTGCGCGACATCCGCCGCCACCTGGGCCTGGCCGACAGCGTGACGCCGCATGCGCTCCGCCATTCCTTCGCCACCCACCTGCTGGGCGCCGGCGGCGACCTCCGCACCATCCAGGAACTGCTGGGCCACGCCTCGCTCTCGACGACGCAGCGCTATACCGACGTCGACGCCGCCCGCCTCACCGCCGTCTACCGCAGCGCCCATCCAAGGGCGAAGGTGCGCTAGACGTCGCTTTACGCCATTGCCACACCCGAAGGTGTCTCACCAAGTTGAGACAAATGTTGTGACACAGGCCGATCGCCCACCTGTGACTTTGCAGGAATTTCTGCCCCTGCGGCCCCACCTCGGGCGGGCCGCAGACGACCATCAAACAGCAGTCCTCGGATGCGTTCTTCGCACCTCGGTACACCCCACTGCCGGACGGTCGTCGGCGGGGATGTCCTTTTGCTTTTCTACTCACGGCTCAGTACCCGGTCAGGGCAAGGCCGCGGGACGGCCCCTCATCCTCCAGGGATCGTACCCGGCGGGCGCGCCGGGCGGGGCATGGTCAAAGGTTCGTGGTGGCGGAGCGCCACCGGCCACGAAAAAGGCCGCTCCGGGGTAAGAGGCCCGGGCGGCCTGCACTTTACGCACGTCGTGGCAACGTATCAAAAATATACTACGGAACCTGCTGAACTTGCAAATATTTTATCTCGATCCTGCCATGCGAATTCCGCCTGGCTGCCTGCAGTGCCAGCACCCGGCCCGGGAACGACGACCGATCAGAGCGACTTCCGGAAGACGATCTCGCCGTTGTCCTGCCGGCCGGTCTCTTCCCAGACGTTGGCGCGATAGAAGCGTTCGGCCCGGGTGCCGGGGCCCGTCGTCAGGGTCGCCACCGAAAAGCCCGCGGCGCGGAGATCCTGGCAGGCGCGCGGCAGCAGCGCGCGGGCAATGCCGCGGCCTTCGTAGTCGGGATGGATGAACAGGCCGAAGATCGTGCCATCGCGCGGGTCGGCCACGGCGAAGCCCTGCACGGCGCCGTCCTCCTCCCAGACCCAGAAGGCCGCGTTCGCGAAGATCCAATCCGCGGTCGTGTCGACCTTGGCCACGGAGGCCTGGCTCAGGCGGTTTTCCCGGACGGCGTGGCGCACGTCGTAGATACGGGGACGGTCGGCGAGGGTCGCTTTGCGAATCATCGAACCGTCAGCAACGAGGCGGTGACGATCTGGGCGAGGCTTTCGCAAGTCCCGCGATCGCCTCCGACGGTGTAAGACCGAACGACAGGCGGAACGTCCGGGTGAGATGGGCGGTGTCGGCAAATCCTGCATCCATGGCGGCTGTTCTGACGAGTTCGCCCGAAGCGACTTGCCGGGCGGCGTGCCGTAGCCCCGACCATTGCTTGAACCTTCGGAAGGTCTGGCCGGTCACCGCCTTGAACAGGCGCAGCGCTCCGGTTCTTTCCATCTGCAATCGGTCGGCGAGCTCTAGCTGGGTCATCCTCGACATCGGATCGGACGCCAGGTCTTCGATGACGGTTGCCAGTGACCGAAGGCAAGGAGGTGCATCGACGGTCAGCCGCCGGCGCAATTCGTCCTGGGCCTCCACGTTCTGAAAAATCGCATCGAGGGCCAGGTCGCCGATGCCGCCGCTCAGGCGTTGGGCGAGCGCGGCGCCGCCAGGCCAGGCGAGGCCGTCGAGGTACATCGCGTTGAGGCCGCTGCCCGTGCACTCGACCCTGTGTTCGATCCCCGGACGAATGAGCACGACGTCGCCGCTCACCCGCTCGCCGCCGCCGATGACCGAGACGGACCCCCGGATTCCGGAGATCACGCACACGACGGGATTGCAGTGGGCCGCGACCCCGTCCACGTCGACCGAGAAGACCGATGTCGCGAAGGGAAGGCCGGCGGCAGGCATTTTCGTATGTTGCCTGCACGTTTGTTCAACGCAAGGGCAGTCCCGGCTCATAGGCTCTGCTGGATTTGAAGGGAAAGTCCATGACAGCAGCGCGGAACAAGGACAACTACCTGAAGGCCAAGGCTGCCTTCAACGACAGAGACCTCGACCGCTGCATGAGCTACTACGCGCCCGATCACCAGATCAGATCGCGCGATGTCGGGCCCGGACGCGAGCATATCCGGCAGTCCCTGGCCTCGACGCGTGAAAACTGGCCCGACCTAAATATCGTCGTCGAGCACGCCGTTGCCGAAGACGACTGGGTCATGGGCCACTGCACAACGATCGCCACCCATTCGCAGCCCGTCATGGGCGTGGCGCCGACCAATCGCCGGATCCAGGCGACCTTCTGGGATCTGCACCGCTTCAACGCAGAGGGCCAGATCGTCGAAACCTGGAACCTGACGGACAGCCTCGCGATCATGCAGCAGCTGGGGCTCGTCCCGTCAGGCCGTTGACGCCCCCGCTCACAGGGCCTTCCGGAAGATGATCTCGCCGTTGTCCTGGCGGCCGACATCCTCCCATCCGTTCTCGCGATAGAAGCGTTCGGCGCGCGTGCCGGGGCCCGTCGTCAGGGTCGCGACCGAATATCCCGCGGCGCGGAGATCCTCGCAGGCGCGCGGCAGCAGCGCGCGGGCAATGCCGCGTCCTTCGTAGTCCGGATGGATGAACAGGCCGAAGATCGTGCCGTCGCGCGGGTCGGCGACGGCGAAGCCCTGCACGGCGCCGTCCTCCTCCCAGACCCAGAAGGCCGCGTTCGCGAAGATCCAGTCTGCGGTCGTGTCGACCTTGGCCACGGAGGCCTGGCTCAGGCGGTTTTCCCGCACGGCGTGGCGGATATCGTAGATGCGGGGACGGTCGGCGAGGGTCGCTTTGCGGATCATGGAAAGAGTCCGATGCAGTGCGTAAATTCGGCAGGCGATGATACCATTCCCTCCGATGAAGCACGCGATGCTCGCCGCAGCATGTCTGGTCCTCGCTGTCGCCGTGTCGCCGCTGTCGCTGGCGCACGCCCAGCCGCAAGGTGGCCAATCCGCTTACGTGGCCAAGGACAAGGACGCCAATCCGCGTCCCTCCGTTGCCGAGATCTGCCAAACGCTCGCGCAGGCGGCCGCCGGCAACAACCTTCCGGAGGAGTTCTTCACGCGCCTCATCTGGCAGGAGAGCCGCTTCAATCCGTCGGCCGTGAGCCCCGCTGGCGCGCAAGGCATCGCGCAGTTCATGCCGGGAACCGCCGCGATGCGGGGACTGACCAACGCCTTCGAGCCGCTGCAGGCGTTGCGCGAGTCGGCGGGCTACTTGCGCGAGCTGCGCACGACATTCCGCGGCAACCTGGGCCTGGCCGCGGCCGCCTACAATGCCGGCCCCGGCCAGGTCGCAGCCTGGATCGCCGGCAAGGGCAAGCTTCCGGCCGAGACGCAGGCCTATGTCCGCATCGTCACGGGTTTTAGCGC
>JAUXWB010000079.1 GCA_030684475.1 Reyranella sp.
CGGCAGCTTCGCGCCGACCAATGCCCCCGCCGCGGATGTGCCGTTGGCCCACACGCCGTTGGCGTAGAGCGAGGTGCCGACCCAGCCGCCTTTCCCTGTCTGATCGCGGCGGCGCAGGCCCATCAGGATGGCGGCGACCAAGGTCATGGCCGTCGCGCGGTCGCCCTGCGACGGCAGCGAGAGGCCGGGCGGTCCGCCCTCGTAGCGCGCGGCGTCGAGAATGCCGGAGCGGCCGAAGTAGGCGGTGACGTCGAAGCCCGGCCGGTCGCGGTCGGGGCCGGTCTCGCCGTAGCCGGTCAGCGAGCAATAGACGAGGCGCGGGTTCAGCGGCTCGATGTCTTCCCAGCGCAGGCGCAGGCGTTCGCGGGCCGGCGGCGGGAAGTTCACGATCATCACGTCGGCGCGCTTCAGCAGGCGTTCGAGAATGGTGCGGGCGCCGTCGGTCTTGAGGTCGAGCGCCAACGAGCGTTTGAGGCGGCCGTCGAGCTGCCACGGGAAATTGTGATCGCTCTGCGGGTAGCTGGCGTTCCTGAAACTGTTGCGGTGCGGATCGCCGTCGCCGGGCGGCTCGATCTTGATCACGTCGGCGCCGTAGTCGGCGAGAGCGGCGGCGGCCGCAGGGGCTGCGATGAACGAGCTGATGTCGAGCACGACCAGGCCGGCCAGCGGCAGCGGCTCGTCACTCATTTTACGGCGCCGCTCGCGCGCAGTACGGCGACCTCTTCCACGCTGAGGCCCGCCTCGCGCAGGACCTCCTCGCTGTGCTCGCCCAGGCCAGGGGCTGCATGCGCGATGCGCTGGCTGGCGAAGCCGAGCCGGATCGGATCGGCCAGGGTGCGCGGCATCCCGGGGATCGCGGTGTCGACCACGGCGCCGCAGGCCACCGCCTGCTGGTCGTCGGGCACGTCCTGCGGCCGGCTGATGACGCCGAAGGTCACGGCGTGCGCCGCCAGCGCCTCGCGCCAATGCTCGTCGGGTTTCAGGGCGAAGGTGTCGCTGAGCAGGGTGGCGAGTTCGGGCGCACGGGCGCGGCGCTCGGGCTCGGTGGCGAAGCGCGGATCGTCGATCAGGGCGTCGAGGCCCATCGCCCGGCAGAGCGGCGCCCAGAGCTTGTCGGCGCGCACGATGGTGAGCTGCAGCCAGCGATCGTCCTGGGTGCGGTAGATGTTGCCCAACGCCGAGCGCGGCCGGTCCGGTGGCGGCCGGTGCGGCAGGAAGGCGCCGACGAGGGCTGCCTGGGCGATCACGCCGCACGACCACAGGCCGTTGCCGAGCAGTGACGTGCCGACCCACGAGCCTTCGCCGGTTTTGGTGCGATGCATCAGCGCCATCAGGATGGCCGACACCAG
>JAUXWB010000083.1 GCA_030684475.1 Reyranella sp.
CATCTCAGGCGGATCGGCGCACGAACAATCGACGCCCTCTGGCGGGCCATCGGCGACATCTGCGCCCTCTACTCCCAGCACGAATGCTGGAACTACCTTAAAGACGCTGGCTATGCGCCTGATTAAACGCTCGATGCTCTAATATTTCTGCCACGATGGGAGAAGTCCGGCGGACGTTTTTCAGGGTCCACTTTCGCCATTTTCAGCGATCTTTTTTCGAATTCTTATCCTGAGAAGCGGCCAGGCCCAATGACACAGGTCATGGGAGGGCGATCAGGCAGCCGAATCAAGGACTTGACCCCGGTTTGCGGCACAAGGCCCGGCACACCGCGTGGCACAACGAGCTGTGCCGGGAAATGGTCCACGTCAGGCTCAAAAGAAAAGGCCGTCACCTTGCAGTGACGGCCGTTGATTGTGAGGCACCGATGGGAGGCGCCGGGCGGTCAGTCGGCCGCACGTTCCTCTTCGAGTGTCGGCACCGGCCGGTCCTCGCCATCCGCGCCGGCGGCCAGGATGGCCCGGTCGCGCTGGGCGGCGATCACCTTCATGCGGTTCACGACGCCGCCGGTACCGGCCGGGATGAGCCGGCCGACGATGACGTTTTCCTTGAGGCCCTGCAGGGTATCGACGCGGCCGCTGACGGCCGCCTCGGTCAGCACCCGGGTGGTCTCCTGGAAGGAGGCCGCCGAGATGAACGACTTGGTCTGTAGGCTCGCCTTGGTGATGCCGAGCAGCACCGGGCCCGCCTTGGCGGGCTTCAGTTTCTCGGCCGCCAGCTTGGCGTTCTCCATCTCGTATTCCTGCTTGTCGATCTGCTCGCCGATCAGGAACGTGGAGTCGCCGGCGTCGGTGATCTCGACCTTCTGCAGCATCTGGCGCGCGATCGTCTCGATGTGCTTGTCGTTGATCTTCACGCCCTGCAGCCGATAGACCTCCTGGATCTCGTTGACCAGGTATTCGGCCAGCTTCTCGATGCCCAGCACGCGCAGGATGTCGTGCGGGACCGGGTTGCCGTCGATCAGCAGGTCGCCGCGCTCCACGAAGTCGCCTTCCTGGACCGCGATGCGCTTGCCCTTCGGGATCAGGTACTCGACGGGCTCGGCATCGCCCTCGGGCACGATCACGACACGGCGCTTGTTCTTGTAGTCCTTGCCGAACTCGATACGACCCGCGATGTCGCAGATGATCGCGAAGTCCTTGGGCTTGCGCGCCTCGAACAGCTCGGCCACGCGCGGCAGGCCGCCCGTGATGTCGCGGTTCTTGCCGCCCTCGCGCGGGATACGCGCGAGGATGTCGCCGGCATGGACTTCCTGGCCGTTCTCGACCGACAGGACCGAGTCGACCGACAGCAGGTAGCGGGCTTCCTGGCCGTTGGCGAGCACGATGGGCTTGCCTTCGGCATCGTGAATGGCGATGCGCGGACGCAGGTCACCGCCGCGCGGCTGGCCCTTCCAGTCGACGACGACGCGGTTGGAGATGCCGGTCGAATCGTCGATCACCTCGCGCATCGACACGCCCTCGACGAGGTCGACATAGACCGCCTTGCCCGCCTTCTCGGTGATGATGGGAAGCGTGTAGGGGTCCCATTCGGCGAGCTTCTGGCCCTTGTGCACGGGCACGTCGTTGTCGACCAGCAGGCGCGCGCCGTAGGGCACGCGGTGCTTGGCGCGCTCGCGCTGGGCGCCGTCGATCAGCACCAGTTCGGTGTTGCGGCCCATCACAACCGGCACGCCCTGGCTGTTGATGACGACGTTGCGGTTGCGCACCTGGATGCGGCCGTCGTGGCTCGCCTCGATGCTCGACTGCTCGGCGCCGCGCTGGGCGGCACCGCCGATATGGAAGGTGCGCATGGTGAGCTGGGTGCCCGGCTCGCCGATCGACTGGGCGGCGATGACGCCCACCGCCTCACCGATGTTGACCGGGGTGCCGCGCGCCAGGTCACGGCCGTAGCACTTGCCGCAGACGCCGATCTTGGTCTCGCAGGTCAGCACCGACCGGATGCGCATTTCCTCGATACCGGCCTTGTCGATCTGTTCGATCGTGACCTCGTCAATCAGGTCGCCGGCCTTGCAGATCACCGTGCCGTTCAGCGGATCGACGACATCGTCGAGCGCCGTGCGGCCGAGCACCCGCTCGGACAGGGGCTCGATCACGTCGCCGCCGTCGACGACCGCACGCATCGTGAGGCCGCGCTCCGTGCCGCAGTCGGGCTCGAAGATGATGCAGTCCTGCGCCACGTCGACCAGTCGGCGGGTCAGATAACCCGAGTTCGCGGTCTTGAGGGCGGTATCGGCCAGGCCCTTGCGCGCGCCATGGGTGGAGTTGAAGTACTCCAGCACGCTGAGGCCTTCCTTGAAGTTCGAGATGATCGGCGTCTCGATGATCTCGCCCGACGGCTTGGTCATGAGGCCGCGCATGCCGGCGAGCTGCTTCATCTGCGTGGTCGATCCGCGCGCACCGGAGTGCGCCATCATCCACACCGAGTTGACGGGCTTGCCGGGCAGCGGCGTCGAAATGCCCTTCATCATCTCCTCGGCAACGCGATCGGAGCAGCGCGACCAGGCATCGACGACCTTGTTGTACTTCTCGCCCGAGGTGATCAGGCAGTACTGATACTGCTGCTCGTACTCCTTCACTTCCTTGGTGGTGTGGGCGACCAGTTTCACCTTGGCGGCGGGGATGACGAGGTCGTCCTTGCCGAAGGAGATGCCGGCGCGGCAGGCGTGATAGAAGCCCAGCCCCATCAGGCGGTCGGCGAAGATCACCGTGTCCTTCTGGCCGCAGTGGCGATAGACCGAGTCGATGACGTTCTGCAGGTCCTTCTTCGTGAGAAGCCGGTTGATCAGCGAGAACGGCAGGTTGGGATGCTTGGGCAGGATCTGCGCCAGCAGGATGCGGCCCGGCGTCGTCTCGACCACCCGGTTCGCCAGCACACCCTTGTCGTCGTAGGCCTCGAGACGCATTTTGATCTTGCTGTGCATCGTGATCGAGCGCTTGTGCAGCGCATGCTCGAGTTCGCCGATCTCGGCGAACAGCGAGCCCTCGCCGATCTCGCCGTCGCGCTCGAGCGTGATGTAGTAGATGCCGAGCACGATGTCCTGCGACGGCACGATGATCGGCTTGCCGCTGGCGGGCGAGAGGATGTTGTTGGTCGACATCATCAGCACGCGCGCCTCGAGCTGGGCTTCCAGCGACAGCGGCACGTGCACCGCCATCTGGTCGCCGTCGAAGTCGGCGTTGAAGGCGGTGCAGACCAGCGGATGAAGCTGGATCGCCTTGCCCTCGATCAGCACCGGCTCGAAGGCCTGGATACCGAGGCGATGCAGCGTCGGCGCACGGTTCAGCAGTACCGGATGCTCGCGGATGACCTCTTCGAGGATGTCCCACACCTCGGGACGCTCCTT
>JAUXWB010000091.1 GCA_030684475.1 Reyranella sp.
TGAAGATCTCGGCCTGGTACATCAGGTTGGCGCCGCCCGATTCGACCAGGTAGACGAGCGGCAGCTTGTTCTCCATCACGACCTGCTGCATGCGCTGGCCCTTGCGCTGACCCGACGGCGAGATGGTGCCGCCCTTCACCGCGCTGTTGGAAGCCGACACCATGCAGCGCACGCCCTGCACGTAGCCGATGCCGGCGATCGCTCCGCCGCCCGCGCCGGTGCCGTCCTTGTCGTCGTACATGCGGTAGCCGGCCAGGCTCATCAGCTCGAGGAACGGCGCGCCTCGGTCGAGCAGCAGGGCGATGCGTTCGCGCGGCATCAGCTGCTTGCGCTTGGCGAAGCGGGCGCGGGATTTCTCGGAGGCCGCCTGGACGATGGCCTCGGCGTCGCGGAACTCGGCGATCGCCGCCAGCATCTTCTCGCGGTTGCGCCTGAACTCGTCGCTGTTGGTGTCGATCTGGCTTTCGAGGACCGGCATGGGCTACTCGCCTCCCAGCACTTTGGGTGTCGTGGCGAGATGGAAGCCGTTGAAGGGCTTGGACCTATCAGTCGTGACCAAGTCCATCGAGCGGTTGCCGAGCGGCACGCCGCCATCGATGCGGATCTCGGTGCCGGTGATGTAGGCCGCGGCGTCGCTCAAGAGGAAGCAGACCACGGCCGAGACCTCGCTTTCGGTGCCGAGCCGGCCGAGTGGGCAGTAGCCCTTCAGCTTGGGAATGCGTTCCTTGAACTCGCCTTGGTAGGTGTCCATGCCCGAGGAGGCGATCCAGCCCGGCGACACGGCGTTGACCCGCACGCCGGCGTAGGCCCATTCGTGGGCGAGCGTCATCGAGAGGTTCACCATGCCGGCGCGGGCAGCGCCGGTGTGAGCCATGTTGGGGAAGCCGTTGCGCATGTCGGCCGCCATGTTGACGATCGAGCCGCCGTGCTTCTCCATCGATTGGGTAAAAACCTCGCGGCTGACGATGAAGCCGCCGGTGAGGTTGTTGCGCACCACGACGTCGAAGCCCTTGGCGCTCATCGTGGCGGCAGGCGAGGGGAACTGGCCGCCGGCATTGTTGAACAGGCCGTCGATGCGCCCATTGACGGCGACGATCTTCTCGACCGCCTCCTTCACCTGGGCTTCTTCGCGGATGTCGAAGGCGTGCCCCTCGCAGGAACCGCCTGATGCCTCGATCTCGCCCTTCACGACACTGAGCTTCTCGGCCTTGCGCCCAGTGATCACGACATGGGCGCCGAGCGCCGCGACCTCGTGCGCCGTGCAGCGTCCGATGCCGCTGCCACCGCCTGTGACGACGACGGTCTGGCCTTCAAACAGCCCCGGTTTGAAGACCGAGCGATACGACATGTTTCCTCCGCGTTTCTCCCCGCTCTTATCGGCCGGCGGGCCGGGCATCAAAGCATGTTGTGATGTGCGGTTCGTTGCTCGGGCTGTAGTTGACGTTTACGTAAAGGTCAAGTAATCGGGACGGGTCCTTCGAAGCCGGGAGCAAGCCATGACGTTGCAGGAAATCACCGCCAAGATGAGCGAAGGGGCGTCGAAGAAGACGGCCTTCGGCAAT
The DNA here is from genome assembly GCA_030684475.1 of Reyranella sp. Classification (GTDB taxonomy): domain Bacteria; phylum Pseudomonadota; class Alphaproteobacteria; order Reyranellales; family Reyranellaceae; genus Reyranella. Next base: position 1,563 of record JAUXWB010000091.1, read on the forward strand.
ACCGTGAAGTTCAGCACCGACCAGGGTGTCGTCTACATCGACGGTATGCAGAGCCCGCCCACCGTCTCCAACGACGACAAGGCCGCTGACTGCACGCTGAAGATGGATTTCAGCGATTTCTCCGATCTGATCGGCGGCAAGCTCGACGGCATGACCGCGTTCATGACCGGCAAGCTCAAAATCGAAGGCGACATGGGCGTCGCCATGAAACTTCAGACGATCTTGAGGTAGTCTTCGCTTCTCAGCGAAAACGAAGGGCCCCTCGCGGGGCCCTTTTTATTGTCCGCTACGCCTCGCGGCTCTTGTGATAGTGCCGCCGCGCCTTGGCGCGGTTGCCGCAGCTTTGCATGGAACACCAGCGCCGCTTGCCGGCGCGGCTGTCGTCGAGGAACAGCCAGCCGCATTCGGGATTGGCGCAGCGCCGCACACGGCCGAGCCTGGGGCCGGCCAGCAGGTCGCCGGCCGTCCACAGCACCGGCGCCAGCAGAGCGAGCGCCGTTCCCGACCGCATGTCGATATCCCAGGCGTAGCTGCCGCGCTCGCGCTTGAGCGTCGTGCGCGCCGGCGCCTCCGACAGCGCTTCGTTCAGGGCCTCGACGTCTCGCGCCGCCGGGGCCTTGGCTTGGGCGTGGGCGTCGAACAGGCGATGGATCAGTTCGCGCACTTCAATGGCGCGCTCGAACTCGCGCCGGGCCGGCGGTTTGGCGAGCTTCAGGCCCTCGTTGGCCGTCGTCCAGGCGGTCAGATCCTCGGGCGCGTTCAGCGTCTCGGTCGGCGCGTCTTGCCCCCGCCAATAGCGCGTATTGGCGAACTCCAGGCACAGGTCGGGGCGATTCATTGCAGGGATTTAGTAACCGGTTGAGTGGTTGACAAGTCTGGCATGACAGAATAACTATATAACCAGTTATCTAGTTATAGGAGAATTCGCCATGTTCGACCACGTTTCCATCGGCGTCGCCGATATCGGCCGCACCCGGAAATTCTACGATGCTGCGCTGAAGCCGCTCGGTTACACGCTCTTGAGCGACGGCGAGTCCTCGCTGGGCTACGGCGGCAAGGCCGTCGGCCTCTGGATCAGCGCTTCGAAGAGCCCGGTGAAGGCCGATATGGAGTCGGGCCTACACTTCTGTTTCGTCGCTCCCGACCGCAAGGCGGTCGACGCCTTCCATGCGGCGGCGCTCAAGGCCGGCGGCAGGGACAACGGCAAGCCCGGCGTGCGGGCCGACTACAGCCCGAACTATTACGCCGCGTTTGCAATCGACCCCGACGGTTACAGAGTCGAGGCCTATTGCGAGAAGTGACCGGGAAGCCAATGTTGGAGCGATGAAGTCACTCCATGTCGAGACCGCGACAGCCGCCGACGCGGCCGCCGTCATCGATGCCATGATGCTCGCTTTCGCCGGGGACCCGATGGCCCGGTGGAGCTGGGGCGATCCCAAGCTCTACCTCACCACCTTCCCACGATTTGCGTGGGCCTTCGGCGGCGTCGCATTCGAGCGCGGCACCGCGCATCGGGTCGGCCATGCCGGCGCGGCGCTGTGGCTGGCGCCCGGTGTCTATCCCGATGGCGAGAAGATGGGTGTGCTGATGGCGGAGACCATCCCGCTCGCGCTCCAGAACGATGGTGAGACGCTCATGGAGCAGATGAACCGCTTCCATCCGCAGGAACCGCATTGGTACCTGCCGCTGATCGGTATCGACCCCGCTCACCAGGGCAAGGGGCTGGGGGCCGCGCTGCTGCGCCACCAGCTCGCGATCTGCGACCGCGATGGCGCGCCAGCCTATCTCGAATCGTCCAACCCGAGGAACATCGGACTCTACGAGCGCCATGGCTTCGAGGCGCTGGGTCGTATCCAGGCCGGCTCCTCGCCAACCATGGTGCCCATGCTGCGCAAACCGCAACGGAGGACGTGATGATGAAGGGCGGCTGCTTCTGCGGTGCGATTCGGTATGAGGCCGACGACACCCCGACGCAGGCAACGGCCTGCCATTGCTCGATCTGCCGGCGGACGAGCGCGGCGCCGGTCGTGGCCTGGTTCACGGTGAAACCCCGGTCGTTTCGAATCGTGTCGGGCCGGCCCAAGAGCTTCCGGTCATCCGATCACGCCACGCGGACGTTCTGCCCTTCCTGCGGCACGCCGCTCACCTTCACCTCGGCGCGCTATCCGGACGAGATCGACGTCACGACCTGCTCGCTCGACGATCCCGAGCAGGTGCCGCCCAGGTCCCACACCTGGCGCGCCTCGGGCATTTCGTGGGTGAAGTCTGCGGACGGGCTGCCCGTCTACCCAGAGAAGCGGCCGGAGTGAGTCCGCTCAGTCGGCCAGCAGAAGGGCCTGCCGGGTCAGCGCGCCATCGGCGTCGCGCAATTCGTGGACGATGGTGAAGTGGTCCGCCCCGGCTATCGGCAGAAGCGCGCCCGGTATGTGCCCAGCGGCGCGCCTGGCGTGAAGGTGACGGCTGTCGGACACCAGCGGCGGCAGTTCCGCCGTGCCGTAGGTGATCAGCATCGGCTTGGCCACCATCGGCAGGCGCATCGGCGAGAGTGTCTCGATCTCGCCGTCGCTGAGCTGCAGCTTCTCGTTCAGGTAGGTGTCGCGGATCGGCCCGAGCTCGTAGACGCCGGAAATCGCCAGACCGGCGCTGACCCGCGGATGGCCGAGGCACATGGCCGTCAGGTGGCCACCGGCCGACCAGCCCGACAGCACGACCTTGCCCTCGATACCGTGCGCCTTGCCGTTTGCCGCCAGCCAGTCGAGCGCGGCATTGATCTCGGTCACGATCTCGCTCAGCGTGGCGTCGGGCGCCAGCGTGTAGCCGGGCAGGGCGCCGGCCCAGCCGCGGGCGTGAAGGCCGCTGATCAGGTTGGCGAACCCGTCCTTGCTGTTGCGCTGCCAGTAGCCGCCATGGATGAAGACGATGCAGGGCGCGTTTGGATTGGCGGCGGGGAACAGGTCCCAGGCGTTGCGCTCCCTGGGACCGTAGCGCAGGTCGAGATGTCCGGGATGCGCCTTGCGAAAGGCAGCGGACGCCGCCTCGCGCGCCGCGTTGAGTTCGGCGCTGTTCTTCACCGCCATCGAATTGTTGTAGGCCGCGTCGCGCTCGGCCCGGCTCATCGCACCCCAGTTCATCCCGTGATTTCCTTCAGCAACCCAAAGAAGCCGCGCTTGCGCGCGGATGAGATCGTCCAGTCGACCGGCAGCGACTGGAAGCCGTCCTCGAACCGCTCGCGCGAGCGGCGGTAGTCGAAGAAGCCCCAGCTCGCGCCGCTCTCGACGGCGGCCACGAAATGGTTGTCGGCCTTGTCGAACTCGAAGTGATCGTCCTCGTTGTAGACGATCGGCTGGCCGCGATAGTCCGACGCCGCGCGCCAGCGCGCGACTTGCAGACGGATGCCGTGCGGGCTCGGCTGCATCACGCCGTCGGGTCCGTGGACACGATTGCCGTGCGGCAGCAGGAAGTCTGCCACCGCGACGGTCCTGGCGGGCGGCGCGTCGAGCATGATCAGGCTCGTGCTCACCAGCAACTTCCCCTTGCTGCGCTTTTGCGCCAGCTCGATCAACTCATGGCAGCGCGCGGCGGCGATGATGGGATGCGCCCAGACATGCTCGAGGTCGACCTCGTTGCCGATTTCGACCAGAACGTTGGTCGCGCCTTTTTCGACCAGCCAGTCGACCGTGTTGGTGACTGCTGCCTTCACGGCGGCTTCGTCCTTCAGCGTGCCGCTCTGCTTGCCGTAGAAGATGCCCAGGATCACCGCCATGCCGTTGCGGTCGCAGGCCTCGATGACCTTGCCCAACCGCGCCGCCCAGGCAGGCTTCAGCGCGCCCTCCGAGGTGAAGCCGCCGATCTTCCATGGCTGGTGCCAGGAGTAGCCCTGCGGACTGCCGCCCTGGATATTGAGGCAGACCGCGAGCAGGCCGTGCGCGCGGTAGGCGGGAAGTGCCGCGATGAACTCGGCTGTGTTGCGTTCGGCATCCCAGTCGCCGTCGGCATAGGCCCAGGCGCCGCGTGTCGAAGGGTTCTCGTCGTCGGCGATGGCATTGGCCATGCGGCTGTTGAACAACAGCCCTTCGATGCGATGGCCCTTCCAGCTCCGTCCCGCGTAGGTCGGTGCACCATTGATCGCAAAGCCGCCGTCCTGGATCGAGACGACGGTGCTGCTCATGCCTAGAACCCGACCGCGGCGCCGTCGCGGCGGCTCTCGGACGCACCCAGGTAGGGGCCGCCGTCGGCATGGCGCCAGATGATCTGGCTCGAGCCGAAGTCGAAGCTCGGCCACTTGGTGCGCGTGAGCTTGTGGCCGCGCGCCTCGAGGCCCGTCGCCGTATCGGCCGGCATGTGGTCCTCGGTCCAGATCGTGCCGTCGGTCTCGTGCACGCGCCAGCGCGGCGCGTCGATGGCGGCCTGCGGGTTCTGGCCGTAGTCGACGATGCGCGAGAAGACCTGCATGTGGCCCTGAGGCTGCATGGCGCCGCCCATCAGGCCGAAGGTCGCCACCGGCTTGCCGTCCTTGGTGATGAAGGCCGGGATGATGGTGTGGAACGGCCGCTTCTTGGGCCCGACCTCGTTGGCATGGCCCTTGGTCGTGACGAACCCGGTCGCGCGGTTCTGCAGCGCAATGCCCGTGCCCGGCACGACGATACCCGAGCCGAAACCCGTATAGTTCGATTGGATCAGCGACACCATCATGCCGGCCTCATCGGCGGTGCCGAGATAGATCGTGCCGCCGTCCTTGGGCGTGCCGGGGCCGAAGTCCTTGGCCTTCTTCGCGTCGATCAGCTTGGCGCGGCTTTTCAGGTAAGCCTTGTCGAGCATCTGCTTGGGCGTCACTTCCATGAAGCGCGGATCGGCCACGTAGCGCCAGATGTCGGCGAAGGCGAGCTTCATCGCCTCGATGCGAAGATGCGCGACCTCGGGGCCGTCCGGATCGTGGCCGGCGATATCGAAATTCTCCAGGATGCCGAGCGCCATGCAGGCGGCGATCCCCTGACCCGACGGCGGGATCTCGTGCAGCGTCGTGCCGCGATAGGTGAGCCCGATGGGATCGACCCAGTCGGGCTTGTGCGCGGCGAGATCTTCCTTGCGCAACGCCCCGCCGGTTTCCTTGGCGTACTTGTCCATCGCCTCGGCGAGTTCGCCGCGATAGAAGGCCTCGCCCTTGCTCTCGGCGATCTTGGTGAGGGTCCGCGCCTGGTCAGGGAATTTCCACAGCTCGCCCGGCTTGGGCGCGCGGCCGCTGGGCAGGAACGCTTTCATCCAGCTCTCCTGGCCCTTCAGCCGGTCGATGGCGCGCTCCCACTGGCGCGAGATCATGTAGGAGACGCGAAAGCCGTCGCTCGCGTACTTGATCGCGGGCTCGAAGAGATCGGCGAAGGGCAGCTTGCCGTAGCGCTTGTGCAGTTCCATCCAGAGCGACACCGCCCCCGGCGTGGTGACGCTTCCCCAACCGACGTTGGGCATCTTGTCCTGGCCCTTGTACTGATCGGGCGTCATCAGTCCGGGCGAATGGCCCGAGGCGTTGAGGCCAACGAGCTTCTGGCCGTCCCACAGGATGCAGAAGGCGTCGGCGCCGATGCCGTTCATGGTCGGCTCGACCACGGTGATGGCCGCGGCGCTGGCGATCGCCGCGTCCACCGCGTTGCCGCCCTTGGCCATCATGCGCAAGCCGGCCGTCGCCGCGAGGTGCTGCGAGGAGGCCACGACGTTCGTAGCGAAGACCGG
>JAUXWB010000121.1 GCA_030684475.1 Reyranella sp.
GATCGTCGACTATCCTCTCTACAAGGACGCCGCCCCGGGAGCGGACGGGCTGGAGGTGAAGCGCCAGATTCTGAACTGGGTGCTGCCCTACCATGAAGGTGCCGTGAAGGCCCTCAAGGAAGCCGGTGCCTGGACAGCCGAAGCGCAGAAGCACAACGACATGTTGGTCAAGCGTCAGGACACGCTGGGCCAAGCGTGGGCCGACTTCAACAAGGCCAATCCACCCGCCGACAAGGACGCCTACTCCAAGGCGTGGCTGGCGGCGCGCAAGACTGCGCTGGAAAAAGCCGGCATGGACCCGGTGTTCTAATGAGGAACGCGTAAACTCATATGTCTGAACAATCCGTCGATAATAAGCCTGGTTCGGAAGGATCCCGAACCAGGCATCTTCCCACGTTCTGGCGCTGCGTATTGCTCAGCTGGACGGTCGTCTCGATCCTGCTGTGCTTCAACCAGCAATTCACGCTGCGTTTCTTCGTCGGACTGACGCTGCTCGACACCGAGTATTACTGGGGTCTGATCCTCGTCCTGCTGCCGTTGGCTTTCATCATCTACCCGCTCAAGCCCGGCCTGCATCAGGACCATGTGCCGCTATACGACATATTGCTCTTCTTTCTCACATCGGCACTTGCAATCGTCTTCATCTGGACTGCGCGAGTCTCCGCTGCGGAGGGTTGGGAGTACAGCGCCCCCAGCGTCGCCGGCGACTGGGCGGTGTGGAGCGCGATCGCCATGTGGGCCCTGGTGCTGGAGACGCTGCGGCGGGCCGGCGGCTGGGTACTGTTCTTCATCATGGGCTTCTTCTCGCTGTTTCCGCTTTTTGCCGCGAGCATGCCAGCGCCCCTGACCGCGTCGTCGGTCAGTCTCTACGACGCCGCGTCCTATCACATCTTCTCGCGCGAGAGCGTGCTCGGCATCCCCATGCGTGCCTTCGCCGAGCTGGTGATCGGCTTCCTCGTCTTCGGCACGGCACTCCAGTACAGCGGCGCCGGCGCCTTCTTCATCAATCTCGCCTTCGCGCTATGCGGCACATACCGTGGCGGCGCGGCAAAGGTGGCCATCTTTTCCTCCGGGTTGCTGGGCTCAATGAGCGGCAGTGTCATCTCCAACGTGCTGACGACTGGAACCATGACCATCCCGGCCATGAAGAAGACCGGCTTCCGTCCGGCCATTGCAGGCGCCATCGAGGCCTGCGCGTCGACCGGCGCCGTGCTGGCGCCACCCGTGATGGGCGCCACCGCCTTTGTCATGGCCGAGTTTCTGAACATCCCCTACACCGAGGTTGCCCTCGCCGCCGCCGTACCGGCTGTGCTTTTCTACTTTTCCCTGTTCATCCAGATCGACTTCTTCGCCGGCCGAAATTCCATGATCGGCATGAAACGGGAGGAGATGCCCCGCGTCCGCGACGTATTCCGCGACGGCTGGTACTTCATTTTTGTCATCATCCTGCTCATCGTGTTGCTGCTCGTCATGAAGCGCGAGAACTGGGCGCCATGGATCGCCACCGGCCTGTTGATCGTCCTCAACCAGCTCTTCTCCGACAAGCGATGGGGCTGGAATGAGCTGCTCGCCTTCATCGAAGGCAATGGACGTGTCTTCGTCGAACTGGTGGCCATCCTCGCCGGCATCGGCCTGCTGGTCGGTGCATTTTCGCTGACGGGCTTGACCGGGACGCTGACGACGGAGCTGCTCTATATCGCAGGCGACCAACCGCTCCTGCTTATCCTGATGGGAGCGCTGACCAGCTTCATCCTCGGCATGGGGATGACGATTACGGCATGCTACATCTTTCTCGCCGTGCTGTTGGCGCCGAGCCTCATCCAGGCAGGCCTCGATCCGCTCGCGGTTCACATGTTCATCATGTACTGGGGCATGGTGTCTTTCATCACGCCACCAGTCTCGCTGGCAGCCTTTGCCGCCGCCTCGGTAGCGAAGGCCAATCCGATCGAGACGGGCCTGCAAGCGATGAAGATCGGCAGCATCATCTACTTCGTACCTTGCTTCTTCATCCTCAACCCGTCGCTCGTGCTTCAGGGTGAATTCCTGGATTTCGTCGGACACTTCACCACGGCACTCATCGGCATCGTGCTGGTGTGCGCGGGATTGCAGGGCTACATCGGCCGAATCGGTGATCTGCGGCGCTGTGGTGGACTCGAATGGCCGGTCCGAGGAACATTGGTCGTCGGCGGCCTGCTGTTCGCCGCCCCGGGCGGCGGACTAATGCCCCTGTCGTCTTTCCAGATGACGGCGGCGGCGGTTGCGCTATCTTTGCCCGCTCTTGCCGTGGCCTGGATCTACGCCCGCCGTCCCGCAGTGGCCTGACCCTCACCGCGGCGCCCGGTGAAGAGAGGAACTGATCAGTCATGGCCGGCGTGCTCGAAGGAATACGCGTTCTCGATTTCGGCCGCTATATCGCCGGCCCATTCTGCGGCACGATGCTGGGCGATCTCGGGGCCGAAGTCATCCGCATCGAGAAGCTGGGTGGCAGCGAGGACCGCTGGGTTACGCCGGTGGTCGAGGGCGGCGAAGGTGCCATGTTCCTCCAGATGGGCCGCAACAAGCTCGGCCTCACGCTCAATCCGGTGAAGCCGGCCGGCCGTGAGATCGTGAAGAAGCTGGTCGCGGTCTCGGATGTGGTGATCGCCAACCTGCCCTACGAAGACCTGCAGAAGATGGGCATCGACTACGACACCATCTCCGCCATCAACCCCAGGATCATCCTCGCCACGACCTCGACCTTCGGCTCCGAAGGCCCCTATGCGACCCGGGTCGGCTTCGACACGATCGGCCAAGCGATGTCCGGCGCCATGTTCCTGTCGGGTGACGGCAAGGTACCGACCCGCATGAACGCCCCGTTCGTCGATTTCGGCACGGCGCTCCTCAATACGGTCGGCGTGCTGGCCGCCCTGATCGACCGCGCCAAGAGCGGCAAGGGTCAAAAGGTCGAGACGGCGCTGCTGCGCACCGCCATGAACATCACCAATGGCCATCTGATCGAACAGGCGATGCTCGGCCTCAACCGCATCGCCACCCTCAATCGCGGCTTCACCGCCGGCCCTTCCGACACCTTCAAATGCAGCGACGGCTGGATTTACGCCATGACCATCGGACAGCCGCTGTTCGTGCGCTGGTGCAAGCTGATGGGCAACGACGCCCTGGCCGACGACCCGCGGTTCAAGGACGACCTCGCCCGCGGCGACAATGGCGAGGCGCTGTCGGCGATCATGCAGAAGTGGTGCGACAGCCGAACGGTCGCCGAGGCACTGGCTGCCCTGGAGTCCAACCGTATCCCAGCGGGTCCGGTCTACACGCCACAGCAGACGCTGGACGACAAGCACGTCCAGGACGCCAGGTTCCTGCACCCGATGGACTTTCCCGGGGCGGACAGGCCGGTGCCGGTACTTCAGGAACCGGTAAAGTTGTCGCGCACGCCCCTCACCATCCGCCACAGGGCCCCGAAACTCGGCGAACATACCGACCAGATCCTGCAGGAACTCGGCTACGACCCGGCCGTTATCCAGAAGCTGCGGAACGAGCGCATCGTCTGACCGCGATGCTGTCGTGTGATCTGGAGGCCCATTCCGACGTATAATGGGAGAAGGAGTCGGATATGCGTCGGCTGGTTCTTGCGTCGATTCTTATAGGAACAGGTGCGGCATCGTCAGCCGCGGCCGACGATTTTCCCTACGGGAGTACCCATTCGTTCACCGTCTATCGCAACGGACAACAGATCGGCAGCCACACTCTGGCCTTTCAGGGCAATGGCCAGCAGCGGGCGGTGGCGACCTCGATCGATTTCGCCGTCAAGGCGCTGGGCCTCACCGTTTACCGCTATAGCCATCGCGGAACCGAAGTGTGGAAGGGTTCCATGCTTCAGTCGATCGATACCAAGACCGACGACAACGGCAAGCAATTCACGATGCGCGCCCGCCATGACGGCAATCGGCTTGCGGTCGAACGGAAGGGCCCGGATACGGGGTTCAGCACCTCGGTGAACGACCAGGGGTTTCAGCGCAACGATGCCGTTGTTGAAGCCTTGCCGTCCACGGTGCTGCCCTCGACCCACTGGAACCTGAGCCAGGTCAAGCAATCGATGTTGCTCAACACCCAATACGGCACGCCGGCAAAGGTCCAGATCGCCGATCTCGGACGCGAGACGATAAAGACCTCGACGCGCTCGATCGAGGCTACGCACTATCGCTACAGCGGCGACATAACACTGGACCAGTGGTTCGACGATCGCGGCCGCTGGGTAAAGGCCGCTTTCAAAGCTTTCGATGGATCGGAGATAGAGTACATTCTGCAGGAATGAGCCCTGCTGAACGTTTTGCCCGACTGCCCGGCCTGCTCGCGGCCGACACCGATCTGCGCCGCCGCGGACGCTGGTTGAGCGCCGATTGCCGCATCGATATCGGCGCCGAGCCCTTCTATCTGACCATGCGTGAGGGCGCCCTAGCCGATTTCGCCCGCGGGCGGCACCTCCTGCGCTCGGTGACGTTCTCCGTCAGCGGCACCGAGGAAGCCTGGCAACGCCATTGGCAAGAAGTCCCCGAGCCCGGCTGGCACGACCTCTTCGCGCTCACCAAGCGCGGCGCGGCATCGTTCGACGGCGATCTGCGGCCACTGCTGCAGAACCTGCAGTACTTCAAGGACCTGCTGGCACTGCCGCGCCGGTTGCCGGAGACGAACTGACCATGGCACCGGCTCTCGACACCATGATCGGCCGCTACCTGCGGCTCGAGATCGATGGTATCGCTCACCGCCTCTATTTCGAAGAAGCAGGCCCCGAGACAGGTGAGGGAATCCCGCTCGTCTGCCTGCATACCGCCGGTGCCGACAACCGCCAGTTCCGTCACCTGATGGCCGATCCCGAGATCACCAGCCGGTTCCGCGTGCTCGCGTTCGACATGCCGTGGCATGGCAAGTCGACGCCACCGGACGGCTGGGAACGCGAGGAGTACCGCCTGACGACGGCGTCCTACACGGCCGCAATCCGCACCTTCTGCCGCGCCATGGACCTCGACCGGCCGGTGGTCATGGGCTGTTCGATCGGCGGGCGCATCGTACTCAACCTGGCAATCGAGCATGCAACCGAGTTCCGGGCCCTGATCGCGCTCGAGGCCGCCGACTTCCAGCAACCCTGGTACGACACCGCCTGGCTACATCGTCCCGACGTTCATGGTGGCGAGGTCTGCGCCGCACTTATCTCTGGCCTGATCGCCCCTCAGAGTCCGCCGGCGAGCCGGCACGAGACCTTGTGGATGTACATGCAGGGCGGCCCCGGCGTGTTCTAGGGCGACCTCTATTTCTACCGTGTCGACG
>JAUXWB010000126.1 GCA_030684475.1 Reyranella sp.
ACGCGACCACGCGATCATGCTGCGCGGTGACCAGCGCGACGCGGGCGTTGACCAGCGCCTGCTGGGCGTTCAGCACGTCCAGCGTGGTGCGCTGTCCGGCCTTGGCTTCTTCGCGCACGCCGTTGAGCGCGATCTCGGACGCCGACACCTGCGACTGGGCCGACTGGACCTGCGCCTTGCCCGCCACCAGCTGTCCCCACGCCGTCACCACATTGGCGCGGGTCTGGTCGCGGACCTGTTCGAGGTTGAGGCGCTGTTGCGCCAGGGTTTCCTTGGACTGGCGGATCAGCGCATATTCGGCGCCGCCCTGATAGACCGGAACCGACAGCTGCCCGAGTACGGAGGCGCCGAACGAGCGCTGGATCGTCATGGTCTGTTCATAGGACTGCTGCACCGAGGCCTGCAGCGTCACCGTCGGCAACAGGGCGCCTTCGTTGACCCTGACCTGGAGGTAGCTGACATCGATGCCGAACATCGCGGCGGTCACGTTGGGATTCTGCGTCAACCCGAGGTCGACCGCGGAGGGCAGCGTTCCCGGCAGATAGCGGTCGACCGGCGAACCCGGCGCGAGATTGACCGGCTCGTTGCCGATAATGCGGCGGTAGTTCGATCGCGTCGTGTTCAGGTTGGCTTCCGTGGTCAGCAACTGGGTCTTGCCGGCGGCGAGTTGCGCCTCGGACTGCGCGACATCGGTGCGCGTGACCTCGCCGACGCTGAAGCGGTCCCTGGTCTGCTTCAAGGTCTGTTCGAGAACGCGGACGTTGCTTTTCTGCACCTCGACGATCGCGGAGTCGCGCAGATAGTCCATGTAGACGGTGGCGGCCGAGAGCAGCACGCTCTGTTCGAGCACCCGCAGCCCTTCGCGCGCGCCGGAAACCTGGCTCTCCGCGGCGCGGGTCCGGTTCGCGGTCTGCTGTCCATTGAACAGCGTCTGCGTCACGGTCGTGCCGATGCTGCGCGGCGAATTGGCGCCGTGAATTCCGGTCCGGACAATAATGGTGGGCGTGCCGCCCGACGTCGAAAGCGTATCGGTGTATTGGTAGCCGGCGCTACCTGTGACCGCGACGCGCGGGCGATAGCCCGACAACGCCTGCGGCACGTTCTCGTCGGTCGCCCGGACCGAGGCGCGCTGCGCGTTGAGTTGCGGATTGTTCTGATAGGCGCGCACCAGCGCCTGTTCGATGGTGTCGGCCAGGGCCGGCGTCGGGCCCATCGCCGCCAACAGAAGGACCGCAGCCGCAGCTCCGGTAAAAACCTTCACACCACGCATCCCCAAAAATCCATTCATTCCTGCTCGCCGGCTCGAACGATGAGCCGGACGTCGCAGCCGCCCAAGTGAGTCCCGGCTCACCTTATTCCGCCCGTGGGGGCGACGGAACCACCCCGCACCCCGATGCAACGGAAACTCTCGACGTGGGGCATCTGGGCCACACTTCTGATCGGGATCGGTAATTGGTCAGTTGGCAAGGGAGGGTCGAGGAAGCGGCCGGGCGCGAGTGAACCCCGAACGAGGGCCGGCAAGGCCTGGAATCCGCTAGAATACGAAGGCAGCAGCCCGCTCCAGGCCGGGAAGAACCGGAACCGCGGCGTCGAACAGCGCCCGGTTCCCGAAATCGCCATGCGAACGCGTCACGAGGGTGGCGCGCGGTGGCTGCGTGGTGGCGAAAACGCCGATCAGCCGGCCCCCCTCCCTGAGCTGGCTATACAGCCGGTCCGGCACGATTTCGGTCGCGCCATTGAGGATGATCGCATCATAGGGCGCGTTGGCCGGATCGCCCTCGGCGGCCGCCGCCGTCCGTACCGTAACATTCGCCAGCCCAAGCCCGGCCAGAACATCCCCGGCCTTCGCGGCCAGCGACGAATCGCTCTCGGTCGCCGTCACCTGCCCGGCCAGATGGGCAATGATCGCCGCCGCATAGCCGGTCGCGCACCCCACCACCAGGACGTTGTCACCCTGCTTGATCTCGGCCGCCTGCAGTATCTTCGCCGTGACCACCGGCTTGATCAGGTAGCGCTTGGCCGAAGCCCCCTCGCTGACATCGAGATCGAGGTCGAGATAGGCCAGCGCGCGCCGGCTGGACGGAACAAAGGCCTCGCGCGGCACCGCCAGCATCGCATCGAGGATCCGGATATCGGTGACGTCGCTGGGGCGCACCTGGCCATCGACCATTTTCTGGCGCGCGGTCGAAAAACCGGACATGAGCGGACCTTGCAAGCGGTGCGGGCGCGAGCCCGCGGGGGCGAAACCGCGCCATCTTTGGTACAAGGACCGCCAAAACGCAACATGGTGCCGGCGCCGTCCGAAGCGGACGTACCGCCCTCCCCGATGCACCGGTTCCGGGGCCGCTCCAGCCGGTCTATTCGATGGTCACCGCGAGCCGCCCGATCCACTGCGCTACCTCGTCCAGATGGTCGGAATCGTGCTCGGCGATAGCCCGGGCCAGCCGGAACAGGCATTCATCGTCGCTCAGCGCGGGGATCTCGTTCGGAATGATCGACGGCACCGGCTTTGGGAGATCGGTCAGGACGTCTGGCATCGAATCACCTCAAGGGTTCGGGGCCGGCATCCCTAGGGATCGCCAGCGAATGGGCCCTTTTGGCGGCTGATCGATGCGACGCGCGGGCGGCAGCAATGCGCCGGTCAGGCGCCGGGGCCCCGGCTCGGCGGCCGGAATGCCAACAAATCGTTGTGGCGCAGGCAGTTTTACCGCCTTCTTGATGCCGCGTCGGAACAGCCCATTTCGTCCTTTGCAAGCCCGGAAGGCTTTGTTATACGCAGCCGGCTTGCGAACGATTGTTCGCCTGTTCCTCGGTAGCTCAGCGGTAGAGCATTCGACTGTTAATCGAATGGTCGCTGGTTCGAATCCAGCCCGGGGAGCCAACACTACGTTCGCGCTTTGATTTCTCATGACTTTTTCCGCTTTCTGTCAAACCTCGTGACAGGTTTGACACTGGCTGTTCCTGAAACCTTCCCCATTGCGGCGACGGCGAGCAGCTTCTGATCAGCCGCCTTCGTGTAGCGGGCGATCTCGCGCAAGCTGGCGTGCCCAGTGATCGACGCGATCTCGTGTTCGGTGCAGCCCGCTTCCGCGAGCCGCCGGGCCGCCGCCTTCCGCAGGCCATGCGCCGAACAATGCCTCAGGTTCACCATGTCGCATTGCTCGCGAAACCAGTTTCCGAAACCGGCAGCGGTGAACGGCTTGCCAAACTCCGTCACGAGGAACGTCATCTGCCCGGCCGCGCTCTCGCCGATGATGGCCTGCAAGTCGGCATGGACCGGGATGGACAACTCGGTGCCGGTCTTTTCCTGCCGCACCTGCAACACACCGTTGCGGATATGCTGGCGACCCATCCGCACCACGTCGGAGCGGCGCTGCCCGGTGTAGAGCAATAGGGCGAACGCCAAACGAGGCCGCGAGCCGATCGCGTGCCGGCTCTCGAATTGCGCGATCTCGTCATCCGTCCAGCTATGGTAGCCGTCCGTCTTGACGCGGATCGCCTTCACGTCTCGCGTCGGATCGTCGGCGCGCAAACCGACCTCGACAGCGTGCTGCATCATGGCGCGGAGCGCCTTGCGTAGCCCGTTGGCGCTGTCCGGCTTGTCGGCGCGAGCCGCCATCAACTTCACGATATGCTCGCGCTGCATCATGGCAGCGCGCTTGTCGCCGTGTGTCTGCCCGTTCTTGTCCGTCTCGCGGCAGAACCGATCGACGATATTACGATAGACCGATTGCGTGATCGGCTTCATCGAACGGAAGGCGAGCGAATTGTAGTAGCTGACGGCAAGCGCCCGGATCGTGCCGGGCTTCACGCGATCGGCCCCGACTTGCGCGGGCTGCCCGGCTAAGGCGTGCTCATAGGCTTCCATGAACTCCGGCGACCACGGCAGCCCCGGTAGAGGAACGGCCTTGAAGCCCGGGCGCCTGAAATAGAAGCGCGGCTTGCCGTGACGATCGACAAAGCCCTGCACATACTTCGGCGGGCGCCTCATTAGATGCGGTCCCATTCGTTCTCCCCCCTGCCCTCGTCGGCGACCTCTTGCGGCTTGCCAGTCACCACAATGATCTTACCCTCGCGGTCGATCTCGATCCGCTGCACCGCGATCCCGGCCGCGACGGTCGCGCGCAAGGCGCGGGTCACGTCCTGTTGCTTGAAGGTGCAGGGACCGCGAGCCATCGTCTCACCAGACCCTCAGCGGCGCCAGCAGCCCCTCGACGGCGCCGGGTAGCTTCGCCACGCTGGCGTTCACCACGATGGTCTCGCGGTGCTCGTACATGGTCCCGACCTGGCGCTTGATGGCCGTCACGATCGGCGCCGGTACGCCGTCCTCGTAGCCGGCTACAAAGCGCACCACGACGTTCTCGGCCCGCTTGGCAATGCCGGGCCACGCCTTGCCGCTCTTGAGCACGATGCGCGCCTTGCCGAAGCCGCCGATGCCGACGACCTCGTAGTAGTCGGCCGAGAGCGTCTGCAACACGTCGGCCGTGTCGTAGTACTTCACGCTCTCGATCGAGATCAGCGGCGGCAGCGGCACCATGATCTGCCAGCCGCAGAATTCGGGAAGCCGCAGCTCCCAGGTCTGCTCGGCCAGCGCCCGGCCGAGCCATCCGTCGCGGCCGTCGACATTCTGGATGGCCGCCGCGATGTAGCTCTCGATCAAGTCGTCGTCGTCGTCGAGATCGACCCGGAGATGCGCCTTCGCCTGCTCCAAGGTTAGCACGGCGTCGTTGTCGGGACCGTCGATCAGATAGAGCGGCATCGTCATTCCTCCGCTGCACGGCCGCCGCCCCGATCGGCGATCGGCCGGCCGGTTTGTTCGGGCTGCATGTTTGAGGGTGCGAGATAGGTTTCGGCTTCCGGGTCCGTGCGCGGGTTAGCCTTCTCGAATTTTCGCAATTCGTTGGCGTTGTAAACCCCGATCTCGCGCGCGATGCGGTACGCCTGGAACCGCGTCAGCATGTCGCCGCGCATAAGCAGGTCAGCGTCGAATTCGACTTCGTAATTGCGTCGGGTCTGCGAAGACAGCAGCGAATGCTCGATCAGGCGTTCCCACTTGTTCAGCCACGGCATCACGCAATGGCTGTAAAACCAGCGCCCCACCTCCTGGATCGAGGCGTTGTTTCCGCCCTGATAATCGCCGATCACCGGACCGGGGACGCGGAAGATGCGGGCGAGCTGCTCGACGCTGAAACGCCGGCTCTCGAGCATTTGCGCGTCGTCGGGCGAGACTGAGATTTGCTGCCACTTGAGGCCTTCCTCGAGCACGGCGACCTCGCCGGCCTTGTCGGCGCCCGAATAGGTGGCCTTGAAGCTGTCCTTGAGGTTCTTGGTGGCTTCGTCGCCGAGGTGCTCGGGGTGCGACAGGATGCCGGACATGGAAGCACCATTCTTGAAGGTCGAGGCCGCATAGCGTTCCGTCGCCATGGCCGCGCCGAACGTCTCCCGGGTCCGCGCCAGCCGGCTCTTGCCGACCACGCCGTCGTCGCTGCGGTCTTTCAGGTGCAGCATTTCCTCCGGCAGCAGCCGGCGGGTGCCGCCTTCCGGCACCGATACGTCATAGGCGTACCGGCCCGTGCGCGGGATGCGGACGACGCTGACATGATCGGGGTGGAACGGCACCAGGCCGACGACCTGGCCCCGGTTGTCGCGCTTGATCTCGGCATAGGCGTTGCCGCGCAACAGGCAATGCGCGGTCGACATTTCGATGAACTCGGAGGCCGTCTGTCTCTCGTTTGGATCTCCGCTGAACAGTAGCGCCAGCGGGTGCGACAGATCCGCGATCCGGGACCCGTTCGCGCCCTTGCGATAGATTAACACAGGCAACATGCCGACGGTCTCGGAGATGACTTGTACGCAGGCGAACACGGTCGACAGGTTCTCCGCGAGGTACGGCGAGACGTGGGTGCCGGCGTCCGTGGCAAAGTCCGCGCCGGTACGCATAAGGTCCCAGGTCGTCGGCTGGGACCGCTTCTCAGTCGAGATCGTGTTCGCGTGCTGTTGCATCGTCACACCGTTTCCAGAAAGCGCCGCAGCGACCGCAGGCGCGGCGTCGGCGCGAATTTGATTTCAAAGCTGCGGCGGGCGACCGTGGTGTCTTGATAGGCCGGCGAGGCAGTGATGCTGATCTCGTGCAGCGCCACCTCGTGCAGCTCGCGGAATACGGTCTCGCCCCGGACCTCCCATTTGTCGCCGCCGGCCGGGACCACGAAGGCGAAGCTCGCGCCCTTCACGTCGCCCCGCTCTACACTGACAAGTAGGTCGCGTGCTGCCGTGGTGTTCGGCAGATCGATCTCGAAGGCGAGGCCCTTGGCATCTTCCTTCAAGCGCAAGGTGCCGGCCGAGCGTCGGCCGAGCACGCGGTCGGGCATGTGCGCCACAAGGGCGAGCGGGTCGGCGGTGTTCGACCGCAAGGTGCGATCGAACGCGCCCGGCTTCACGATCTCGACGAAGCCGCCCAGGTCTTGGCTCGGCGCATCGAACACGGCCGCGTAGCCGGCGAGCTGCGGGGTCTTGGAGTTCCCCGCAGCCCGCAGTTCGATTGCAGAGCGCCGTTCAATGACGCCGACCATGGCTTTACACCACGAAGTTGTCGGTGAAGGCGAATGCCTCGCCGTGACGCACGGCAACGTCGCAATCCCGCATGGCCCGCACCAGTACGCGGCCCTTCTGGTAGGCTGTGCTCTCATAGGGATTGAGCAACAGGTCGGTGCCGGACCAGTATCCGACAAGCAATTGGCTGAAATCGCCGAAGATCATGGTCCCCGCAACCGGGCCAGTCGGATTGCCCGGCAGCGCCGACGTGATCGCGGCGGGGTAGCCGGCGAGGCTGTTCGCGTTCTCCATCACCCAGCCGGTCACGCTATCGTCCGTCACCTTGGAGGTGGACCGGAGCTTCTTCGCCGCCCAGGCATTCATCACCCAAGCGAGCGACCCGATCTCGGCGTCACTGTGCTGGATGTTGGCGGGGAAGCTCAGGATTTTTTCCCAAATCTCATAAAGAGGTTCGGTCATGTCGATCTCGTGCACGTCGCCCTGCTCGACGATGCCGGCCGGCTGGTTGCTGGCGCCCAGCCCGACCAGTGCCGCCTTGTCGATCGCGTTGGCGACGATGGCTGCGAGATCGTTGCGGACGATGCCCTCGATTGCCGGCGTGGTATTGAGCAAGGTGCGCCGCGAATACGAAGTGATCGCGCCGACCGTTTTCGGCCGGAGCTGCACGTCGTCGAAGTCGAGATCGGTGTCGGAGAGCGAACCATCCTCCCCAACCCACTCGGCGGTCGCCGAGCCGATTTGCTTCGGAATGTCGTTGTCGCCGACCAGACCGTCGAGCACGGTCGCGCCCAGCCGGCCGACCACAAGCGACGAGCGCAGGCGGTCGATAAACTGATTGGCGAGCAAGTTGGTCGGAACCAGTGATGCCGCGTTGCCGCTGGTCAGCATCACGTTATTGCCGAAGGCGCGGCGCTCGGCGTGGAACACTTGGTCCGGGACGGCGATGCCCTCGAACTTGCGGCCAGACCGGCGGGCGACCTCGGTGCTGATCTCGCACTCGAAGCCGGCGTCGACGTTGCCGCCGCCGAGATCGCGGGGCATCGCGGCGATGATCGCCTTAGTGATGGAGAAGTCGCGGGCGCGTTCCTCATAGGCGCCGTCGCCGAGACGGCCATGCACGATGGCGGGCGCGCTGCGCTCGGCATCGGCGAGGGTTCGGGCCCGTTCGATCTTCTTGTCGTAGCCGGTGATCTCGGATTTCAGGTCACCGAACTTCTTGTCCTCGTCGGCGGAAAGGTCACGCTTCTCGACTTCGGCCATGTCGGCCAAGGCCCGCATGGCGACAACGGCCGCGGTGCGGGCCTCCTGCAGCTCGTGCAACTTCATAACAAGCTCCTATGGCGCGGCATCGCGCGCTCTGGGGTTTCAAGATTTTACGCGGATACGCGGGGAGTGCGGCCTGCGTGGCGTCGACGTGCCCCATGCCCGGGGCGGACCACGCAAGCCGCTCACGATCCCGACCGGCTCCCCGCCGGTCAGCTAGCTCAGTTCTTCTTCTCGCCGTTGTCGCGCTGCGGTTTGGTGTGCCCCATCTCCTCAAGCGCCTCGAAGGCATCAAGAACTATTGGTGCCACGGCCAAAGTGACCAGCGCGCGGCTGTCGGGCTCGACCGATACCGAACTAAATTTCTCAAACGAGCCAAAGCCCCAGTTTCCATCTCGGTTGAGATACAGAAACATCATGCTGTTGGAGGTTTCGGTCTTCCATTTCGGCTCGTCGGCGTTGAAAAGATCGGGCCATCGTTTCTTCACGATTTCCATCGCGACCGCGAACGAGGCGAACGCCGGCATCCCCAGGTTCACGAGGTAGTGCGTGATGGCGAGTGCGGCGACATCGCCCCAAGAGAACTCCAACCACTCGCCGGTCTGTTCAGCCGTTGGGCCGACGCCGCGCTCGCCGTAGCGCGATATCCAATGCCGTAGAGCCTTTGGGGTGGTGCCAATTGCGGCCCCCACCTCGCCGATGCGTATCTTCTTGGTCGAAGCGGCCATCATCGAACTTGCCCACGTGGTCCTGTTTCTGTAAACATACCCACGTGGACACGCTTGTCAAGAGGAGGCAACCCAAATGACCGAAGATCGCGCCATCGCAGATGCCGCCGAGATCGTCGCTTTCGCGGAAGCGGCGTGCAAGATCACCACACTCGCCTTGAACGCGCTCGGTGATACCGTGCCCGAAGGGTTACGCCAGCCCGGCGCGCAGCTCTATTTGATGGTGCAGATGGTGCCGAAATTCGGCGTGCTGTTGATGCTCGACGTGGCGCCGGGCGCCGCCGACAATCAGCCGGTCGAGCTTGCCCGCTGGACCGGCGAGGAAGCCGAAGCAATCCGGCGCCAGATGATGAACTGACGATTGCCCCGGACCCCAGCATAGGCGTAGCTTCAGGCGATGAATGACCGCAAGGTGCAGCACGTCATCTTCGGACCGCCGGGATTTTTCCAGCGTGCGGACGCCACGCATATCATGGGTCTTGACGAAGCGGAGACCCAGGAAATTCTCGCTCTATTGAGAGAAATCGGCGGCGGAAATCCACATCACAACCCACGCTACCGCGAGCTGTGGGCCAAATATGACCGTGCGGTCTTGATGGCGGGGTTATTCGGTGGATGCTAGATATGTGCCCCTGATTTGCCCGACGTGGCAAGGGGCATTGCTTCGTTCTGCGAACAGGAGCAGCATAGGCGCCGCGACCGGGTGCGGAAAACACCCGGCCGCGACTTGTCACCAACAGCCGTAAGCGGGCTCCCGATGACCGACTCAATCAATATCACGACTCTGTTCGGCTGCCCGCCTTGGCGTTTTCACGCACAGGAAGGAATACACACATGGGCAAGGCCAATCGCAGCGACATCATCGAACTCAAGGTAGTCGACGCTCGCTTCTCGGCAATTGCCGGTCTTGAGCCGGACATTCGAGACAGTGAACGACTTGCAGCAGTCATTAGGGAACTGTTTCTCGCGCGCTGTCACGGCGTCAAACTCCAAATTAAGGAGGATGAGCACGAGTGCATGATGGAAACGCTTTTGGATAGCCTATGCGAACTCACGGCATCCATCACCAAGAGCTACTACAAGGCGGCGTTTTCGAACGGCGGCATCTAGCGGGAACGACGCAGTTTGCATCGTGCAAACTTCGGTTCGGTTTTTGTCCTCGCTCCGTTGCCGCTTTGATTCCACAAACCGGTAGGTTTACCGATCTTAGTTCGCAGAATGCGAACAAGAACAAACCGAGGGGTCCAACTTTGTTCTCGGGACAATTTGTCCTATTTTCTAGCAACGGAGAGTGAACGCGGGTCAAAGCCCTCTAGGCAACCTTCACAGCAATAAGCCCTCGCGTCTTGTAGATGCTCTCGACTTTCGGCGCGGTCTTAACGGCCGCGCCGATTGCCATCGTCGCAGCCACGAGGCCGTCGATCCGGCCGGTCGCGCGTTCCTTAACCAGCTTCCGCGCGCCGGTCGGATCGCTCACGGTGACCGCATTCGCCACACACATATCGAGCACGGGATGCCCTGGATGATGCAGCTCACGCCGCAGCACGGCCGTCTCGATCGCGTCGATCGCCGGCCCCATGTCGCGCCAGCCCTGGCCGAATTCTAGCAGGTCGATCTTCACACCGGCCTCGACCATAAGCCGCCTGATTTCGTCGAGCCGCCACCGATCGGCAGCGCAGAACTGCACGTTAAATTCCTTCGTCAACTCGCCCATGCGATGGACGACAAACGCCTTGTCGATAGCGCG
Organism: Reyranella sp.; assembly: GCA_030684475.1. GTDB lineage: Bacteria > Pseudomonadota > Alphaproteobacteria > Reyranellales > Reyranellaceae > Reyranella. The sequence goes on from JAUXWB010000126.1 coordinate 10,291, forward strand.
GCCGGGCGTTGCCTCGATATGGCCCTGCCGATGCCAGAGGCGATACGGCACATGATCGCGGCGCTCGGCTTCCTCAAGATTGTCGAGCGGCATCCAGAACCAGGCCATGAGATCGCGCGTCTCAGGGAACCACGCGGCAAGCGCCGTGAGATCAGTTGTCGACGAGAGATCGAGGCCAAGAATGCACCGCTGTTTTGACAGCGTCATTTGACCGAACAGCCCGTCGCCGATCGACCGTTTGCAGGCAGTCCAGTCGCGGCTATTCAGGAAGCGCGCGGACGCATCGACAGGCTGGTTAAGGTAGAGCAGCCGGAACGATGGCTCGCGCGCCGGCAGCGACTTCGCTTGCTCGGCCGCGGACCTCATTTCGTCGAGCGAACGGAAGTCGCCGAGCGCGGGATTGCAGGCGCGCCACGTTTCTTCCGACCAGGGATCCGCGTCGTCGGGCGCGGCGAAGATCACCGGCAGGAACGTCTTGTCCTCGATCGTGCCGGCGAGCACGCGCTGCCCGTACTGCACAAGCTCGCTCATCACATGATTTTTGTCGTGCGATTGCGTCGAGATCACCACGAACAGCGGCTCGGCGCGCGCCGCGCCGCCCGTGGTGAGAGCGTCGTATAGGTCGCGCTTCGGCCATTGGGCGAGTTCGTCGAGCACGGCGAAGCTGACATTCAGTCCGTGCGCCTTTTTCGCATCGCTCGACAAGGCTTCGTATGTCGAGCCGGTGATCACGTCCTCAAGCGTTTTCGAGTGCTCGCGGATGATGATGCGATCGGCGAGTTTCTGATCGGCGCGGACGAACGCGATCAGCTCGCGCAAGATCAGCGCCGCTTGCTTGCGGTCGGCCGCCGCGCTGTAGACCTGTCCGCGCTGCTCGGCTTCCGGGCCGACCAGGTGGCACAGCGCCAGCGCCGCGGCGAGCTGGGTCTTGCCGTTCTTCCGCGGGATGGTGAGCAACACCTGGCGCTTGATGCGCTGCCCGTTCTCGTCGACCGCATAGATCGCCTCGATGATCTCGCGCTGCCAGTCGCGCAGCACAAACGGATTTCCGGCGTGCATTCCCGACGTGATCGAGAGGCTTTCGATAAATGCGACGACGCGGCCGGCGCGCGATAATCCCAGCTTCTCCCAGGGCAGCGCAGCGGGTTTGCGACCCCGTTTCGCAGGCGTCGCGCGCTTCACTGGCTTTGCCCCAACACCTCGTAACCCCATGATAATTCAATCCGTTACTAAGTGTGCGTTGATGTCCCCCACCGGTCCCGGAGCTGAAACTTTTTGATGTTCGAACCCCCCGCCGGTGTACCAAGGATGCGATGGATCACGCGGCGTTCCATCCGCGAAAAAGCCTTTGACTACGAGCACACCTGCATTGCCGCGCTCGCCTGTCTTGCCTTCCTTCACTGCATGATCGTGCGCCTTGCACAGTGAGCGTAGGTTCCACAATGCATCAGCACCACCAGCACGCCGCGCCTTGATATGGTCCACCGCATAAGCAGGCTGACCACAGCCCGGCACTACGCACGTATAGAGATCACGCCGCAGCACGGCCTTGCGTAGTTGCTGCCATGCCTTGGTCTTGTAGTAGGGGTCGGGCTTCTTCATCAGGAAGCCGTGCAGTGCAGCTCGAGACCTTCTTTGCGGCCGAGCCTTCGCACCTCTTCAATGTCGTGCAGATCGCCGTCGCAGACGACGCGATCAAGCACAGTAAGGCCCTCAATCCAGCGTATGCGAAAGACGACCTTTCGCTCGGAAACCTCTTGAATGCTGGCAAAGAACTCACGGCCGCCTTGCTGGTCGACCTTGGCCCATACGGTCGCAAGCGCGTTCCATTCCAAGATCGGTTCCCCGCTCGGACCTTGTGTCTCAGTGAACCGCTCTATCGTGATGCGTCGATCTAGATCACCTGCTCTCATGACTATCGCCAACCTCCGTTTGCTGTTCGAATGGGCTCGTGTAGCCACCACCGATCCACTTCCTTCTTTGCAAAGCCTCTTTCTTCCTCCTTGTTTAAATCTGTGTTCTTCGTGGTGCTCACCAAATTCAACGTTTTGGACCCTATCGGGCGATGCGCTGATGGCCCGCGCTTGAGCCACGTCCGCCACTCCGCAGATGCGATCTCGATCAGGTTCGGCAGGTGCTTCCGGCCGGGCACCGGGCGTTCCGTGATCCTGATGTGATTGAGCCGCCGCGCCTCGTGCAGCGTCGTCTGCACCGTGGTCCGGCAGACGCCCGCCAGCGCCGCGATCTTGTCGATCGGCAGGTCACACTCGCCGTGGTGCTTCACCTCGCCAGCGATGATGCAGAGTACCGCCCGCTGGCCTTCCGTGTAGTGGTGCCGCAGCGTGTCGGGCAGGACGCTCGATCCGCCGAGCCGTCGCCGCCGATCGCGTGACGCCTTGCGATCAGGCGACCGCTGGCGCTGGCGCGGCGTGAAGCGGCTTCCGAGCCTTCCGTGCAATCTGCCCAAGGGCTTCATCGAGACCGCGCCCGGCGCGCTGGATGCGCGGCGACCAAGCGGCCGACGATTGTCGATCGCGCTCGACAGGAACGATGCCTCATCGTCCCCAAATTCGCCCTTGCCCCAATGATGCCAGACAGCGCGCGCGAGGTTGTCGAGCTGATCGGGCGAGGCCGCGCCGTTAATGCTGTCGTAGAACGCTGCAGCCGGCGGGGAGAGACTTGTGAGGGCGCTCATTGATCGCCCCCGTCATTCAGCACGCCCAGGGCATAAGCACGCCCCGCTGCATCCTGAAAGGCGCGGATGAGATCGGGCAGATGGCGGACCGCGAGGCCGACCCCATTCTTGCTCGGCCGGAACTCCCCGTTGGCGTCCGTGTACCAGACCCGGGCGTTGACGTAGGTCTGCCCCTTGAACTCATCCAGGCTCACGCGCACGACGTGGCCGGCGCTCTTGTGCCATTCGGCAATCGAGATCGGGAATGCCGGCGGGTTTGACACCGCGCCGGAAAGGCCTTTGGTTTCAGTGTCGCCCTTTGTGGCGGTTTGACTGGCTAACCCGTTGGAAACATTATCCCCGGGCAGACCAGCCCGGGGAGCCAAACAACGGTGCTGGTCGCGTGTCCGTTGGCTCCTGATAACAGGACATGGTCCTTCGATTTCGCTATCGGATTTCTCGAAACGCGATAGTGGCGATCCCGCCGCCGAAACACTGTTAAGCACGCGTTAACCATCCCGGCGGCTAATCACTCTATTGTTTGGCGGACGAATCGGGATTCGCCGGGCCAGAGGGACCTATCATGAGCCTTTCCGAGGTGAGTGCTGCCAAAGCCATTTTCGGCTGGCCGGTCTATTCGACGTTGAACGCCGTCTCGTTCTCCGGCGCCCAACGTGATCGACGGGCTCGGATCGCCACTTTCACCCAGTTTCTGCCGGTGCTTTGCATCACCACGGGAATTTGGGCGATCGTTTGGGCGACATCGATCTGGCTGCTGGCGTCGATCGTCAATTGATCTTTCCGCTCGCTGCAGGCCTCGATGAAGCTTGCCTTCTGCCGCCGCAATTACTCGGGGCCGCAATCACTCGGCAATGACCTGGCGTTGGGGATTTGGCCGGCACAAGGCGGTAGGCGGCCTGCGCGGAGTTCCTCCGGCATCGCCAGCGCACCGGAGGCTGACCGCGACACCGGACGCGCCAGCAGGAAGCCCGTTGAGGCCGCCAGATTGGCGCGGCTCGCTCTGGACCAGGCCCGTTCAAACCGTGCAGTCATTGCCCTTCTCCGATATTGACGGCTCACGAACGCCGTGATGGTCTGGAGATACGGCAAAATTTTTCGGCGAAATGTGATTTTTCTCACAAAGGGCCGCGGGCGGAACCGCCTAGGGTGCCCGGGACTTTAAGACATCCGTAACCAGGACGGCCGCGATCGCGCGATCGATAAAATTTGAGCGATCCGTTCAATCTGGAACGAAAACACTTTTGAGATGGTGCGTCCTCGAACGAGGGAGAGCGCCATGAGCGAAGTTGAATACAACCGATTGCTGGAGAGCGTCAGGATGGCGATTGAACCCGCGCCGCAGGAAGATTTCCTGGCCGAGCTGCCGCTTTTCCAGGAACCGCCGAAAGCCGCCAATGACCACCAGATGGCCTGGCCGCTGGTGCCGTTTCCGGAAGGCTGGTACGCTGCCTGCTGAACCTTGCCGGCTTCCCCTGGTCTCTGAGACAATCAGCGCAAGGCGTTGATTGTGTTAATGGAGGCCACGACCAGAATTGAACTGGTGTACACGGTTTTGCAGACCGTTGCGTAACCACTCCGCCACGTGGCCCCATTGGGGGCGAACTCATATACGGCCTGCCCGGGATAGGCAACCAAGAGGCTCCCATCCCCGGATGGCGCGTCGGTTTCGCCCGAAAACCCGCTGTCAGGCCCGCTTGCGCCGGCGGTAATCCTTCTTTTTCGGCTTGGGCGCGATCTCCGGCATGGTGTCCTGCACTTCCCGGTACTTTGCCAGCATCCGCTCAAAACTCGCATGCAGCGTTTCCGCGATATCCGGCCGTTTCTGCAGGCCGGACAGCAGCATCGCCGCCGCCTCGATGGTGGACAGCCCGTCGCCGCGCGGCTCCTTGCGCAACTTGCCGTAGCGCGACGGCTGCGCCGGGCCG
>JAUXWB010000132.1 GCA_030684475.1 Reyranella sp.
CGATGTCGGGCCGCGGGTAGAGGATGAGTTGGTTGCCGTTGGCGACCGCACCCAGCATGATTCCCGACAGCGCGTAAATATGGAACAGCGGCAGCACGCACACGACCTTCTCCGTGCCCGGGGTCGTGTAGGGCTTGGTCCAGGCCATGCCCTGGCTCATCGCCGCCATGACGCAGCCGTGCGTCAGCATCGCGGCCTTCGGCAGGCCGGTGGTGCCGCCGGTGTATTGCAGGATGGCGACCTCGTCCCACAGGTTCTCGTTCGAGGCATGGGGCGCGTACTTGCCGTCGTTGGCCAGCAGGTCCTTGAACGACATGTGCCAGTCGTCGCGCGGCCAGGTGGAGATTTCCTTCTTCTTGGCGATCGGATAGAGCCAGTTCTTCGGCCACGGCAGGTAGTCGGCGATCGAGCCCACGATCAGCTTCTTGAGCCGCGTCTTGCCGCGCATCGCCGCCATCTTGGGGTAGAGGGCGTTGACGTCGAGCGTCACCAGGATGTCGGTTTCCGAATCGCCGATCTTGTGTTCCAGTTCGCGGGCGGCATCGAGCGGGCTGTAGTTGACGACAATGCCGCCGGCCTTCAGCACGCCGAAGAAGGCGATGATGTAGTGCGGCGTGTTGGGCAGGTAGAGGCCGACATGGACGCCGGGCTTGACGCCCAGCTTCTGGAAGCCGGCGGCGGCGTTGTCGGACGCCATCTTGTAATCCCGGAAGGTCATCACCTTGTCGAGGAAATCGGTGAAGGGCCGGTCGCCGTACTGGGCGCAGCTATCCTCGAAGGTCTGGTAGATGGTCTTGCGCGGAACCTCGAGCTCCCACTTCACGCCGGGCGGATAGCTCTTCTCCCAAGGGTAGTTCGCCATTTTTCTGTTCCTCCCGGAGTCGACTATGTGTGGCGGGGCGCCGGGGGGTCAAGCCGCCGGACTCAAGGAGGCGGCGGCACGTGGTACTCGTAGCCGTAAACGGTGCGGAAGCCTTGGGCGGCGTAGAGCGGCAGTGCGGCTGAGTTGGTGGCGACGACCTGGAGATAGGCGAAGCGCGCGCCGTGGCTCCAGGCCCAGGCGTAGAGGCTTTCGGTGACCCGCCGCGCCAAGCCGCGACGGCGGGCCTGCGGCATCACCAGCACGTCGAACAGACCCATGTGATCGCCCTCGACGGCCCCGATCGCCATCGCCATCGGCTGGCCGGCTTCTTCGACGAAGGCGAAGCCAGCCGGGGCCGCGATGGCCGCCAGCATGCGCTGCATGGTCTCGCGATGCCGCGGCGGTACCGGGCTGTGGGTGCAGAAGGCCTCGATCCAGGCCGGCGTCGGCCGGGGAAATATCCTGACCTCGGCGTCGGCGGTGAAGCCCGCGTGGAGCGAGCAGACCTGCAGCAGGCTGCGCTCGATCGCCCGATAGCCGCGGGTGGCCAAGAGGGGGCGGATGGCCGGTGGGGCCAGTGGCGTCAGTCGCCAGGTCGGCGTCTGGCCGAGGCCGAGATAGGGCGCTTCCAAGGCCGAGATGACCTCAAGGTTATAATGAGCATCAGACCACAAAGGATTGATAGAATTA
>JAUXWB010000141.1 GCA_030684475.1 Reyranella sp.
AGATGGTGTCGTAGACCATCGTCCAGGCGACGCCGCCGGCATAGAGCGCCACCGTGGCCCACGACAGTTCGCCGGTGACGGCGGCAAAGCCCACCAGCGCCCCCCAGTTGAAGGCGAGGCCGAGCACGACCTGCGGCCACGAGGTGAGGCGCTTCATGGTGGGATAAATCGCGACCAGGATCAGGGAAGCCAGCGCCACGCCGCCCGCGAACTTGTTCAGCTTGAAGAGGATGGCGACGCCCACCAGCGACTGCAGCGCCGTCCAGATGAAAGCGTTGCGGAGCTTCACCTCGCCCGCCGGCAGCGGCCTGGTGCGCGTGCGCTCGACCTGGGCATCGATCTTGCGGTCGACGATGTCGTTCCAGGTGCAGCCCGCGCCGCGCATGGCCAAGGCGCCGAGCGCAAACAGCGCCATCCAGCCGGCCAGGCGGCCCCATTGCGGCGCCAGGCCCAAAGTCAGCGACCACCAGCAGGGAAACAGCAGCAGCCAGGTGCCGATCGGCCGGTCCCAGCGCGACAGCCGACCGTAGGGCCGGGCCCAAGGCGGAAGGTAGCGCAGCGACCAGTGCTGGCGGTTGATGTCGGTAAAGCCGGTTGTTCCGTCGGCGCTCATGGCGGCATCATGCAGCCATGAAGCTGGGAACTCCATGAGCGTATCGCGTCTCTTCGTCGAAGCCGACCTTGCGGCCGGGATCGAGGCGCCCCTTAAGGAGGCGCAGGTCCACTATCTGCGTCACGTCATGCGGCGTCCCGATGGTGCGCCGTTGCTGCTGTTCAACGGCCGCGACGGCGAATGGCGGGCGACGCTGGCCGGCCGCGGCAAGAAGGCGGCGGTGGCCGAGGTCGGCGACTGCACGCGCGCACAGGCGGCGGAGCCCGACGTGTGGCTCTGTTTCGCTCCGGTCAAACGCGCACGCATCGACTATATCGCCGAGAAGGCGACCGAACTCGGCGTGTCGGTGCTGCAGCCGGTGCTGACGCGCCACACCGCCGTCGAGCGGGTGAACGTCGAGCGGCTGCGTGCCAATGCGATCGAAGCGGCCGAGCAGACCGAGCGGCTCTCCGTGCCCGAGGTGCGCGCCCCGGTCGATCTCGCGCGGCTGCTCGCTCAATGGCCCGAGGGCAGGCGCCTGCTGATGTGTGATGAAACAGGTGGCGGCCCGCCGATCGCCGAGGCGCTCGCCAGCCTCGATGCCGCGGCTCGTGCGGCGCCTTGGGCGGTCGTGGTCGGCCCCGAGGGAGGCTTCGCCGAAGAGGAGCTCGCCGCCTTTCGTCGCATAAGAGATGTCATGGCAGTCGGACTCGGCCCGCGCATCCTCAGGGCCGATACCGCGGCCCTGGCGGCGCTCGCCTGCTGGCAGGCGCTGGTCGGGGATTGGCGACAGCCGACACCCCGTCTGCCCACTGATTATCGCACATCCAAGGTTACCGTCTGACCGCTTGCGCTCGCCCCCGTCGGCATGGGAGACGAGAACTTGAACATCATGAACCAGACGCGTGCTCGCGTGAGAATAGCTCATGCGGCCGCGCCGCTCCCGGCCCCAAGAAGGCCGCGGGCGACCAGGGAGTCGACAACGCATGTCCGCACCACCGTCGGGCGGCGGCGCGCCGATCGAGAATCGGCGGCAGCTGATCGAGTATTTCATTGCCGGCAACAAGCCACGCGCCGCCTGGCGCATGGGCACCGAGCACGAGAAGTTCGGCGACCACAACGCAACGCTGAAGCCGCTCGCCTATGAAGGGCCGGATGGCATTCGAGCCCTGCTCGAAGGCCTGACGCGTTTCGGCTGGGAGCCGGTCGTCGAGGGCAACAACCCGATCGCGCTGCTGCGCGACAAGGCCAGCATCACGCTGGAGCCGGGTGGCCAGTTCGAGCTGTCGGGCGCGCCGCTCGAGACGTTGCACGAGACGGCGGCCGAGAATTCCCAGCACCTGCGTGAGGTCGGCGAGGTTGCCGGCGAGATCGACGCGGGCTTCATCGGTCTCGGCTTTGCGCCGCAGTGGAAGCGCGAGGACGTCCACTGGATGCCCAAGGGGCGTTACAAGATCATGCGCGAGTACATGCCCAAGAAGGGCAAGCTCGGTCTCGACATGATGCTGCGCACCTGCACCGTGCAGACCAATCTCGACTTCGAGTCGGAAGCCGACATGGTGAAGAAGTTCCGGGTGTCGCTGGCGTTGCAGCCGGTGGCCACCGCGCTGTTCGCCAATTCGCCCTTCGTCGAGGGCAAGGCGGTGGGCTTCAAGAGCTACCGCAGCCACATCTGGACCGATACCGACCCCGATCGCTGCGGCGTGCTGCCGTTCGTGTTCGAGGATGGCTTCGGCTTCGAACGCTACGCCGACTACATGCTCGATGTGCCGATGTACTTCGTCTATCGCGACGGCAAGTATCTCGATGCCTCCGGCCAGAGCTTCCG
>JAUXWB010000142.1 GCA_030684475.1 Reyranella sp.
GGCGCCTGCACGGTGCTGGTCGATGGCGAGCCGGTGCGATCCTGCCTGATGTTCGCGGTGCAGGCTGATGGCTACGAGATCACCACCATCGAGGGCCTGGCGCCGGCGCCGGGCGAACTCAGTGTGATCCAGGACGCGTTCTGCGAAACCCATGGCCTGCAGTGCGGTTACTGCACGCCGGGCATGATTTTGGCAGCGCACGCCCTGCTGCAGAACACGTTGACGCCGACGCGCGAGGACATTGCCGAAGCGATCTCCGGCAATATCTGCCGCTGCACCGGCTACGGCCAGATCATCGAGGCGGTGCAGTTTGCCGCCGACCGTCTGCGCGTCGCCAACACGCCGCGCCCGGCGGCATTGGCCGAAAAGCCCGTCGTGGAGGCGAAATGAACGCCGATCCCGCAGCCTTCCGTTTTGTTTCCACCAACCGCCGCGTCCGCGAGGACCGCCGCTTCGTCGCGGGACAGGGCCATTTCGTCGCGGATGTCGCGCTCGAGGGCCTGCTGCATGTCGCGATCCTGCCGTCGCAGCATCCGGCCGCGCGCATCGTCTCGATCGATACCTCGGCGGCGCTGGCGATGCCGGGCGTGCATTATGTGTTGACGGGCGACGAGCTTGCCGCCGCGACCGATCCGCTGATGAACGGGCTGGATACGCCGAATGTCCGGCGTCATCCGCTCGCGGTCGGTCAGACGCGCTATGCCGGTGAATGGGTGGTGGCGGTGGTGGCCGAAACCCGCGCGCTGGCCGAAGACGCCACCGAAAAAGTCCGCGTGACCTATGAGCCCTTGCCGTTCGTAATTTCAGCCGAAGAAGCCTTGAAGGCCGATAGCCCGCCGGTGCACCCCTTGCACGGCTCCAACGTGCTGCTCGACCGCACCTTCGTGTGGGGCGAAGTCGACAAACATTTCGCCGAGAGCCCGCGAAAACTGTCGTTCCGCGTCACCTGGGGCCGCAGCTCTACGGTGCCGATCGAGACCTTCGGCGTCGCCGCATCCTGGGATCCGTGGCGCGACATGCTGGACGTGTGGGCATCGATCCAGATGCCGAAATACCCCGACCAGATTGCACGCGCCCTGCGTATTCCCGCCAATAACGTCCGCGTCCACCAGGACGTCGACGTCGGTGGCAGCTATGGCGTCAAGCGCGGCATCAAGCAGACCGTGCTTGTGGCGCATCTGGCACGGCGGCTCGGCCGTCCGGTGCGGCTGATCGAGGACCGGCTGGAGAACATGCGCGGCGGCGACGCCCACGGCCCGGAGCGTATTTTCGACGTCGATGTCGCCTTCAATGACGACGGCATCGTCAGGTCGATGAAGATCCGTGCGCTGGATAATGCCGGCGCCTATGCCGGCCGCGCCCCGTTCCAGCTCGGCAAGCCGATCGGCGCCATCATCGGTCCGTATCAGATCGCGAGCGTGCAGTACCGCGCGCAGTCGGTGACCTCGAACAAGGCGGTGCAGGAAGCGGTGCGCGGCTTCGGTCAGGCCCCGACCAATTATGCGATCGAGACCGCGATCGACAAGGTCGCCGCCGCCACCGGCCTCGCCCGCATCGAGGTGCGCCGCCGCAATTTTATCCGCAAGGATCAGTTCCCCTATCTGATCCCGAGCGGCAGCACCTATGACAGCGGCGATTATCACACCGTGGTCGACAAGGTGTTCGCGCATATCGATTTCGCATCGATGGAAAGGGAGCGCGAGCGCCTGCGCGCCTCGGGCCTGCTGGCCGGCATCGGCATCGCGGCCTGCCTCGAGCCATCCGGCGCCAATTCATCGTTCGAGCCGCTGCTCAACGAGAAGAACACCACCACCACCTGGATGGATTCCTGCCGCATCGTCGTCGACGCGCTCGGCTTCGTCACCGTGACCATCCACAACACCTCGTCGGGGCAGGGGCACGAGACCCTGGTCGCGACCGTGGTCGGCGAAGTCCTGCAGATCGAGCCCGACCTGATCCGGGTGATCCGGCCGGATTCGCTGGCGTGCCTGCCGTCCAATTCGCCGGTCGGAAGCCGCATGGCGATCATGCTCGGCGGTGCGGCGTTCCATGCCGCGCAGAAGCTGAAAGCAAAACTGACGCGGATCGGCGCGCATCAGTTCGGCGTGGCCGACGACGCGGCCGTCTACGCCAATGGCGGTGTCGCCGCCGGCGACAGGAAACTCGCCTGGATCGACCTCGTCCTCATCGCGCACCGTCAGTATCATATGCTGCCCGAGGGCATGGAGCCCGGGCTTGAAAGCACGCATGTGATGCAGGTTCCGACCGGCGGCGCGCTGCCGAAGGACGGCCGGGTCCAGATGTATCCGTGCCACTCCTTCGAGTTTCATGTGGTGCTGATGGCGATCGACCCCGCGCTCGGCAAACCCGAGATCAGGCGCTACGTGATCGGCCATGACTGCGGCACGGTGATCAACCCCCACATCGTCAAGGGCATGACGCTTGGCGGCCTCGCCCACGGCCTCGGGGCCGCGTTGCTGGAGGAATTCGTCTATGACGACGAAGGCCACCTGATGACCCAGAGTTTCATGGACTACCTGCTGCCGTCCGCCCACGAGGTGCCGGAGGTCGAGATCGTGCATCACTGCACACCGTCGCCCTTCACCGTGTTCGGCCAGAAGGGTTCCGGCGAAAGCGGCTATCTCGGCGCACCCGCCGCGATTTCGGCGGCGGTCAACGACTGCGTATCGCCACTCGGCATTTCCTTCAACAAACTGCCGATCCGCATTTCCGCCATCGGCGACGCCATCGCCGACGCGCAACAAGGCAAACCACAAGAGCAAGCCAAATGATCATCGACTGCCACGCCCATCTGGTGCCCCCGAGCCTGCTGGACTCGATCCGCTCGCAGGCCTCGCAATTTCCCTCGATCCGCCTGATCGAGGACGGCGGCAGCCTCGGCTTTTCCTTTGCCGGCGGCAAGCCGACGCGGCCGGTGTCGAAGCCGTTGAGCGATCTGCCCGCCCGCCTGAAATGGATGGACGAACAGAAGATCGAGCGCCAGGTGGTCGGCGGCTGGCTCGACATGTTTGCTTACGAAGTACCGGCGGAGGAGGGGGCGGCCTGGTCGCGGCTGATCAATACGCATCTGGCGCAAACCGCGATGCGTGAGCCGCGCTTCGTACCGCTCGCCACCGTGCCGCTGCAGGACGGCGCGCGCGCCGCCGAAGTGTTGCGCGAGGCGCATGCCGCGGGTTTCAAGGGTACGATGATCGGCACCCAGCCGAAGGGCAAGGGCGGCGTGCTCGACGATCCCACGCTGACGCCGTTCTGGGAAACCGCCAACGAGTTGGGCTCGGTGGTCTTCATTCACCCGGTGTTCGAGAGCGGCGACGACCGCGTCCATGATTACGGCATGGCCAATGCGGTGGGACGCATCACCGACACGCTGATCGCGATGTCGCGGCTGATCTATTCGGGCCATGTCATCCGCTATGCCAATGCCAAAATCGTGGCCGGCATCGGCGGCGCGGCGCTGCCTTACGTGATCGGTCGCTTGCGCCGGAACTATTCGCTCGACAGGGAAAAGCTCGGCGATCCCGACGCGGCGCTGGCGGCGATGTATTACGACACCATCGTGCAGGATCCGCGCGCACTGCGCTACCTCGCCGACATCGTCGGCCCCGGGCGGATCATGATGGGATCGGACATGCCGTTCCCGATCGGCGATCTCGCGCCGACCAAAATCGTCGCCGAGACCCAATTCTCCGATGCCGAGCGCGCCGCCATCAATGGCGGTTTGGCGCAGCGGCTGTTCGGTCTGTAAGAGGCGCCTGTCATGAAGCTCGATATCGGCGGTGTCGAAACCATCAAGGTCCCGGTCGAGGCGCTGTGGAAGGCGCTCAACGATCCCGCCGTGCTGACGCGCTGCATTCCCGGCTGCAAGACCATGACCGAGATAGCGCCTGACGCCTACAAGGTCGAGCTTCAGCTCCGCGTCGCCGCGGTCGGCGGTTCGTTCGAGGGCGAGATCTCGCTGGCGGACAAGACGCCGCCCAAAACCTGCAGCATCAAGGTATCCGGCGCCGGCACGCTCGGTCACGGCAATGGCAGTGCGCGGTTCGAGATCGCGCCGGAAGGACCTGCTGCCTCCCGGCTGACCTTTGAGGGCAATGGCGAGATCGGCGGCCTTGTGGCCGGCGTCGGCCAGCGGATCCTGAGCAGCGTCTCGAAGCATCTGGTCGGGCGGTTCTTTGTCGCACTTCGCAAAGAAATGGAGACATCGGCCGAGGGCGCTGCATAACTGAGTTCAACGAAAAAATCTTCTGGGAGGATATAACCATGAATAAAGTTCGTTTTGGCATAGCCTGCGTTTCGGCAGTGTTGTTGACCACGCCGGCTTTCGCGCAGGCGCCGGAGCCGCTCTCGATCGTCGTGTTCAGCCCGCCATCGCTCGGCGCATTTCTGCCGCCTGTCATCAAGGCGCAAAAGCTCGACGAGAAGCACGGCCTCGCCATCAAGTTCGAGGAGCGTACGCCGGACGCCTATACCGCGCAGTTCAACTCCGGCGAATTCAAGCTCGGTGGCAGCGCGTCGCTGATGACGGTAGGCCTTGCCGATATCCGCGGCGTCAAGGTGACATACTTGTTCAACCTGTTCGATTTCTGGGGCGCCGTCGTCACCGCGCGGCCCGAGATCAAGACGCTGAAGGACCTCGAAGGCAAGGACGTTGCCGCGGCCAAGGGCACCACCAACTGGGTGATGTTCGACTGGTTCGCCCGCCAGCTCGGCGCCGATACGTCGAAATTCCAGGTGGTGAACACCGCGACCCCCGGCCTGATCGGCTACGCGCTGGCCGACCGCGCCACTGCGGTTCAGCTCTGGGAGCCGGCCTATACCACGCTGCTGTCGAAGAAGCCGGAGATGCGCACCATCGACCTTGCGATCGCCGACAGCTGGAAGAAATTCACCGGCAGCCGGAACATTCCCTATCTCGGCGTCGCCGCGCATATCGACTGGGCGGAGAAAAACCCGAAGCTGGTCGAAAAACTCTACGCCGCCTACAAGGAAGCTTCCGTGTGGGTTACCGCGAACCCCGATGCAGCGGCGAAGGTGATCCTTCCCAAAGGCACGCCCGACGACCACAAGGCGATCGCCGAACTCATTCGCGCCAATGACCGGCTCGGCATGAACGTGCAGTGGGCCTCCGACGTGCGCAAGGAGATCAATTCGGTCTACGCCGCGGGCAAGGCCATTGCCCATTTGCCGTCGGATCCCTCCGCCGCGACCATCTACCAGGCACCGGGCAAATGAGCGAGACCGCGCCCCGGACCGGATCGCCGCCGGAGAGCATGCTGTCTGCGGCGGCGAAGCGGCTGTGGGAATCGGTGCTGCCTTTCATCGTGGTGATTGCGCTCTGGCAATTCGCCTCGCTGTTCTTTCCGCCGTTTCTGTTCCCATCGCTGGTCGATGTGTTCTGGCGCTGTCTGGAGATCTTCGCCGACGGATCGATGTTCAAGGATGTGATGGTGACCATCTATCGCATTCTGGCGGGCCTGGCCGGCTCCTTCGTCATCGGCGCCGCGCTGGCGCTGCTGATGGTGCGCTCCCGCGCCGTCGACAAGTTCCTGTCGCCGATCCTGACGCTGTTCCAGGGCATCCCCGCGCTGTCCTGGGTGGTGTTCGCCATCAGCTGGTTTCACGGCGTCGAGTTTCGCATTCTCTTCATCATGGTGCTGACGACGCTGCCGGCGTTTACCTTCCAGGTGCTGGGCGCGTTGCGCGGGATGTCCCGGGACCTGATGGAAATGGTGTTCAGTTTCAGGCCCTCGAGGGCCAAGCTGTTCCGGGTGATGATCGCGCCGGCGATTCTGCCGGACATCCTCACGGCATGGAAAGTCAATCTCGGCAACGCCTCGCGCGTGGTCGTTGTCGCCGAACTGGTCGGCGCCACCGGCGGCGTCGGCTACCAGCTGCTGCTGCAGCAGCAGCTGTTCGACATGGCCGGCGCGCTGGCCTGGACGCTGCAACTGGTGTTCTTCGTGCTGATCGTGCAGGGGTCGTTGACGCTGATCGAAAACATCGCGTTTCGCTATCGCGCGGTGTCGGAGCGGGCGATATGAAGGACAACGTCACACCCGACGAGGCCGCCATTCACCTCGCCGATGTCTCGAAGGTGTTCGGCAAGATCGGCACCGACGCCGCCTTCCGCGCCGTGGACGGCCTCAATCTGGACGTCCGCCCCGGACAGATGCTGGCGCTGCTCGGCAAGACCGGCTGCGGCAAATCGACCATCTTCAACATGATCGCCGGGCTGACCGCGCCGAGCAGCGGCACTGTGCGGGTCGACGGCCGCGATCCCTTCGCGGAATTCGATTCCTTCCGCGGCAAGATGGCGATCGTGTTCCAGAACGACCGTCTGCTGCCGTGGCGCACCGCGATCCAGAATGTCGAGCTCGGGCTGGAGATGCTGGAAACGCCGGTCGCCGAGCGGCGCGCCACCGCGCAGCTTTGGCTGACCAAGCTCGGGCTCGGCGGACACGAGAACGACTATCCGCACGCGCTGTCCGGCGGCATGCGGCAGCGCGTCTCGATAGCGCGCGCGTTTGCCACCAATGCCAATATCCTGCTCTGCGACGAGCCGTTCTCGGCGCTCGATGAATCTACCGCCGGGCGGCTGCGCGCCGAATTCGTCAAGCTGGTGAAGGAAAACGGCAAGACCGCCGTCTTCATCACCCATTCGATCCGCGAGGCGCTCGAGATCGGCGACCGTATCGTGGTGCTGAAACGTCCCGCGATGATCGCCTATGACGTCCGCTTCGACGCCAGCACCGGTCCGGAGGAACGCGAGGATATCCGAAGCCGGATCGTCGAAGTGCTGGCGGTGTGAGCCGCTCCTTACCCTCCCCTGGAGGGGGAGGGTAAGCGCAACCCGGCTCAATTCAGCCTGAGCTCTGTGATATGCCGCGGATCCGGCTTCAGCTCGCCGCGTTCCACGCGCTTGACGATGTCCGTCAGCGCGGCGTTGGCGCTGCAGGTGAGGCCGACCTTCTCGCCCTCGCGCACCACGAAACCGTTGAGGAATTCGATCTCGGTCCGGCGGCCTTTTTCCATGTCCTGGCCCATCGATGGACGCTGCCCGGCAGCAGTGTGCTTGCCGTCCTCGAAGCGCTGCTTGTCGCAGGCGCGCATCGCTTCCTCATCACCTTCGCCGGCGCGCGCGATGGTTTCCGGCGGAAGATGCAAAATCTCCTCCAGCTGGTAACCGTGCGCTTGCCCGACGCGGATCGCTTCGCTGCCGAGCCGGGTGGAGAAGCGGCGGATCGGCTCGTTGTGCAGCATCTCGCCGCCGGGCAGACCCGTGCAGGCGGACAGCCCGTTGCCCATGGCGTTGGCGACCAGTTTCGACCAGCGCTCGCCCCACAGATTGGAGGTCGTCCTGGCGCTGTCGGCATAGCCTGCCAGCCGGCAGATCTCTTCCGCCCGTGGCGTGATGCGGCCATGCACTTCGCCGGCACGAAACACGGTGTGCGCGGCGCCGTGCTTGCCGGCGCCGCGGTGGATATGGCCGGGCCCGGGCAAGTTGACCGTGATGCTGCTGGCGTTGCAGCCTAGCGTCCTGACCCAGCCGACGATGCCGGCGATGGCTTCTTCATTCATGCAGTTCTGCAGCGAGACGACATAACCGTCGGGGGCCAAATACGGCTGAATCAGCATGGTGGCCCAAGCCGTGTCGTAGGACTTCATGCAGACAAAGGCGATGTCGACCGGCGTCTCCCTGGCCAACTGCTGCGCATCGGTGACATGCAGCGCGCGCACGGGCACAGTGAACTCCGCAACGTCCCTGGCGTGGGTGACGCGCAAGCCGTGCTTTCGCATGCGCTCGACGTGCTCGGGCCATGGATCGATGAACGTGACGTCCTCGCCGGCCTGCACCATGTGAGCGCCGGCATAGCCGCCGACCGCGCCGGCTCCGACGATCGCTATCTTCCGGCCCATGCATTCCTCCCGGCATTTCCTTGCCCGAGGCTAGCGCGCCGGCGGGGTTCATCACAAGCGGCGAACGGCGTCGCAGGCCGCACAGCCGCTATGCTCAGCGCACTACGCGAAATCCGATGTTGCTGGAAGCGCTGTCCGGGGTGTTCGAGCTGCGCGCTGCAATGCGGTAGCGGTTGCACCAGGATTCGTGGCAGAGAAACGATCCACCGCGCAGCGAGCGATTGGCGCCGGGGGTCGTCTGCAGCGGATCCATCGCGGCGGTGGTGCGGTGATAATCGGCCGCAAAGTAATCCTCGCACCATTCCCATACATTGCCCGCCATGTTGTGAAGGCCATAGCCGTTCGGCTGGAAGGCATGCACCGGCGCTGTGCCGGGATAGCCGTCGTCGGCGGTGTTGTGATCGGGAAAGGAGCCTTGCCAGATGTTGCAACGATGTTCGCCCGATGGCGTCAGCACATCGCCCCACGGATAAGTGGCCCCTTCGAGCCCGCCGCGCGCGGCGACCTCCCATTCCGCTTCGCTCGGCAGTCGTGTCCCGGACCATCGGCAATAGGCCTGCGCGTCGTTCCAGGAGACGTGCACCACGGGATGATCGAGCCGGTCGAGGATCGTGGTGGACGGTCCCCCGGGCTGCGCCCAGTATGCATGCGGCGCCGGCACCCACCATGGCGCATCGGCGACCCGGCTGCCGATCGCCTGTTTGGTATCGTCGGGCAGCAAGGCCTCGAACACAAAGCTCCAGCCGTATCGTTCCGCGTCGGTGGTGTAGCCGGTGGCGCGAACGAAATCGCCGAATTGGAGATTGCTGACGGCGTGGCACGCGATGGAAAAGTCGCTGACTGTTACCAGGCGCGGGGGACCTTCGCCGTCAGCAGGAAAGCGTCGGTCATTCGATCCCATCGTGAAGGCCCCGCCGATTGGCGCGCTCCAGCGCCGCGCGATGGGGGTCTGGCTCGGCTCGATTCCGGCCAGCGCCACGGCAGCGTCTTCCCGGACCGGCTGGCCATCGTCAGCACGGCCGCTCACGCAGCAGCGGGGAGAGTCATCGCTCATGTCTTCTCACAAGCCGCCTACGGCTGCCGCTCCTCTTCCCAGAACGCCGTGCCGCCTTCGGCTTTCATCAGCTCGAGAATCTTTTCGCGCGGGATCACGCCGCAGCGCTTGGCCCAGGCGGCATATTGCTCGCCCATGGCGCGGACGCGCTCTGGATGCTGCGCGGCCAGGTCGTGCATCTCGGTGCGGTCGGCTTCCATGTCGTAGAGCTCCCACGGCCCCGGATACTTCCGCACCAGCTTCCATTTGCCGATGCGAACAGCCGCATTGCCCTCGTGCTCCCAGAACAGCGGGCCGCGGCCGCCATAGGCCGCTGCGAAGGATGGCACCAGGCTCTCGCCCTCACAGGGCAGAATCGGGTGGCCGTCGTACTCTTTCGGGTAGGTCGCGCCCGTGACGTCGACGATGGTCGCCATGATGTCCGTCAGCTGGCTTGGATTGTGCCGCAGCCCGCCTTTCTCCTGGATACCGCGCGGCCAGTGCACGATGAAGGGCGTTGCGATACCGCCTTCGTGGATCCAGTGCTTGTAGAGCCGGAACGGCGAATTCGACAGATTGGCCCAGGCGGTGCCGTAGCTCTGGTAGGTGTCTTCACCGCCGGGCATCAACGTAGGATCGTTGCCGAGGCGGACCGGCTTGCCGGCCCGGGTCTTGGCCTTGGCGATCATCAACTGATCGACCAGTTCGCGCGCGGTGACACCATCGGGGATATCCTCGGCGCAGGCGCCGTTGTCCGACAGAAAAATGATCAGGGTGTTATCGAACTGGCCAGTCTCTTCGAGGGCGTTGAGGATGCGGCCGATGCCCTGGTCCATGCGGTCGATCTGGGCGGCATAGACCTCCATGCAGCGCAGTGTCCATTCGCGGTTCTCCGCTTCGGTCCACGGCGGCTGGCTCGGGTCGCGGTCGGTCAACTTCCAGTTCGGATGGATGATGCCGTCCTCGACCAGCTTCTGCAGCCGCTGTTCGCGCAAGGTGTCCCAGCCCGCATCGAACCGGCCCTTGTACTTGGCGATATCCTCGTCATGGGCATGCAGCGGCCAGTGCGGCGCAGTGTAGGCGACATACTGAAAGAACGGCGCGTCGGGGTTTTCCTGCTTGTGCTGGCGGACATAGGCGGCGGCCTGGTCGCTGATCGCATCGGTATAGAAGAAACTGGGATCGTTCTCCGCCTCGTGCTCGATATTGTCGTTGCCGCGGGTCAACGTGTTCGGGTGGTAGAAACTGCCGGCGCCGATGATGGTGCCGAAGAAATAGTCGAACCCGCGCTGCAGCGGCCAAGAGTCGGTGGGCTCGGTCAGGTTCGACGACACATGCCATTTGCCGCTCAGATAAGTCTTGTAGTTCTTCGCCTTGAGCACCTCGGCCACGGTGACGCAGCTCTTGTTCAGATTTCCGGCGTAGCCCTCCGGGCCGTTGTTGTAGGTGAGGATGCCGACCCCGGTCTGGTGCGGATGCAGGCCGGTCAGCAGCGAGGCGCGCGACGGGCTGCAGCGGGCGGTGTTGTAGAATTGCGAGTAGCGCAGCCCGTTGGCGGCCAGCCGGTCCAGATGGGGCGTTTCGATTTCGCCGCCGTAACAGCCGATGTCCGAAAATCCCATGTCATCGTTGAGGATGATCATGATGTTGGGGGTTTGCGCTTTGCCACCATTTGCCATGGTCGGGTTCCTTCTTGATCGTTAGGCGACTTGCGACAACGGCGTCAGGGATGACGCCGCGTCAGGTTGATGCTGAGCTGGAAATATCCGGGCAGGTAAACCGACCGCAGCAATTCCAGCGGCCGGCCGTCGGTGTTGACGGTGAGGCGCTCGATCGACAGCAGCGGACTGCCGGCCTTGACGTCGAGCAGCCTGGCGCTGGTGGCGTCGGCCAGCGAGGCGCTGATGGTTTGCGTGGCTTCCTTGATATCGAATCCGAGTTCGCTCTCGAATACCCGGTACATCACGATCGAGGTGAGATCGCGCTTCTCCAGTTCCAGCCCGATGTCGGGCGGATAGAACGCGTGCTCGATCGCAATCGGAATGTCGTCGGCGAAGCGGACGCGCTTGAGCTGCCACACCGCGCGCTCACGCAGCTGCTTGCGGACATTGGCGTCGTGCCGGTTGGTCATGCCCTGCAGCAGTACCTTGGCGCCGGGCTGATAGCCGGCGTCCTTGATGGTTTCCGAAAACCCCATCAGCCGGCCGACCCAGTTTTCCGGCTGGTTGGTGCGCAGGAAAGTGCCGCGGCCGCGCTCGCGTTCGAACATGCCTTCATCGACCAGCGGCTTGATGGCGTTGCGGATGGTGATCCGGCTGACCCCGAAGTGCTTGCCGAGTTCGGCTTCCGTCATCAGACGCCCGGTCTTGTCGATGAGTTCGCCGACCTTGACCTGGCGGCGGATGGTTTCGCGCACTTGAATGTGCAGCGGCATGAAACTGGCTTGTTCCGGCTCCCCAGCGTTGCTCATATTGTCGGCCATGCCTTTTCGGTACCGTAAACGCGCCGCTGCGGTCATCACAGTCGCCTGCGGGTGGTTGCGTCGAACAAATGAATATCAGCCGCGCGGGCGGTGATCGACAGTGCGGTGCCCTCGTGCGGCACGTCGCCGTCGCTGACCCGCGCGCGGATCGAGATGCCGGAGCAATCGAGATCGAGGATCGCGGTGTCGCCGAGGTCCTCGACCAGTTCGACTACCGCCGGGATGCCGCCGGCGGCGATCCTGACTGCGCCCGGACGGATGCCGACCACGACGTCGCGCTCGCCGGCTTCCTTCAGGCTGGTCTCGAGGCGGTGGCCCGCGATCTCGACGCCGCCGTCCCGGTAGCGCGCCGGGATCAAATTCATCGGCGGGCTGCCGATGAAGGCGGCGACATCAATCGAGTTTGGCCTGGCGAATACGTCGGCGGGCCGGCCGATCTGCTGGATTTCGCCAGCCATGAACACCGCCATGCGGTCGGCCAGCGTCATCGCCTCCTCCTGGTCGTGGGTGACATAAACAGCGGTGACGCCGAGCGAGCGCTGCAGCTTCTTCAATTCGGTGCGGGTTTCCAGCCGCAGCTTGGCGTCGAGATTGGACAGCGGCTCGTCGAGCAGGAACAGCCGTGCTTTCCGCACGATGGCGCGGGCCAGCGCGCAGCGTTGTTGCTGACCGCCCGACAATTGCCCGGGCTTGCGTTGCAACAGATGCTCGATCGCGACCTTGCGCGCGGCTTCCTGCACCGCCGGGACGATCTCGGCCTTTGACATCCTGGCCATTTCGAGCGGAAACGCGATATTCTCGTAGACCGTCATGTGTGGATAGAGCGCGTAGCTCTGGAACACCATGGCGATGTCGCGGTCGCGCGCATCGGCCGCGGTGATGTCCTGGCCGTCGATGAAGACCCGGCCGGCGCTCGGCGCGTCGAGACCTGCGAGAATCCGCAAGGTGGTGCTCTTGCCGGAGCCGGAAGGGCCGAGCAGCGCAAAGAATTCGCCGGGCTCGATCTCGAAACTCACGCCCTTCAGCGCAGCGAACTCGCCATGCATCTTGACGATGTCTTCGAAACGAACCTGACCGCGACCGCTCATCGGCGCCCTCCGCCCTTGACCGCGCCGACGGTGAGGCCCTTGACGATATTCTTCTGCGCGACGATGCCGAGGATCACGACCGGCAGCATCGCCAGCACCGAGACCGCCGCGAGCTTGGCCCATAGCGTCTGTTCGACGGAAATAAAGTTGAACATCGCGACCGTCACCGGCCGCACCGTGTTGCCGCTGAGCACGACCGCGAACAAAAACTCGTTCCAGGCGTTGAGGAACACGAACACGACGGTTACCGCGATGCCGCCGCGCACCTGCGGGATGATGATCCGCCACAGCGTTTTCATCCGGCTGGCGCCGTCGAGATAGGCGGCTTCCTCCATCTCGAACGGGATGTCCTCGAAATACGACACCAGCAGCCAGATCGCGAACGGCAGCGAGAACGAGAGGTAAATCAGAATGATGCCCTGATAGGTATCGATCCAGCCGATATTCCGCAGGATAAGGAAGTAGGGGATGATGATGCCGACCGGCGGCAGCATTTGCGTCGCCAGCACATAGAAGCCGGCGAATTTCTTGCCGCGAAACCGCAAGCGCGCCAGCGCATAGGCCGCGGGCACCGCCATCAGCATGGTGATGACAGTAGTCCCGATCGAAATGACAAAACTGGAGACGAGGTTGGGCAGGATTGACGCCGAGCCGAACAGCACGTCGCGATAGGGCTCCAGCGTCGGCGTGAAGAACAGCTTTGGCGGATAGGCCAGCACATCGGAATCGGTCTTCAGCGAGTTCAGCACGCTCCAGACAATCGGGAACACCCACGCCAGCAGAAAAAGCAGCGTGATCGCGAGCACGGCGATGAGACGAATGCGCGGGGCGATCATTTCGCCCTCCGCAGCGCGAACAGCACGCCCGAGATCAGGATGGTCACCACCAGCAGCGCCACCGCGAGCGCGGAGCCGTAGCCGATCGACAATTCGGTGAAGGATTTTCGGTAGGCGTAGAGATTGAGGATTTCGGTCGCGGTGCCGGGGCCGCCGCCGGTGACGGTGAAAATCGCGGCGAATGCGGTCAGCGCCACCATGGTGCGCATGATCACCACCATGACGATCGCGGGCCGCAGCAAGGGCAGGGTGATGCGACGGAAGCGCTGCCAGGCGCTGGCGCGGTCGAGCCGGGCGGCTTCGTAGATGTCCTCCGGCAGTGACGCGAGGCTCGCCAGCAGCACCATGAAGGCGAACGGCGTCCATTGCCAGGTGTGGATGATGATGACCGACACCATCGCCAGCGTGGGATCGCCGAGCCAGTTCTTGCTGCCGAGGCCGGCATTGATGGCGAGATAATCGACGATGCCGAATTCCGGCGCCAGCATGAAGGTGCGCCAGATCATGCCGACCACGGCGGGTGACAGCACCACCGGCAGGATGGCGATGATGCGGAACCAGCCCTGGCCGCGCTTCATGTCCATCACCAGCAGGGCCAGCGCCAGACCGAGCGCGACCTGCAGCACTACGGTGGAGCCCGTATAGATCAGGCTGACCAGCAGCGACGACCAGAACCGGTCGTCCGCCAGCAGCGTGCGATAGTTTTCCAGGCCGACGAAGCCGTCGGCGAACGGCATCGCCAGATCCATCCGGAACGTGCTGGTGCCGATCAGGAACAGCAGCGGGAAGGTGGTGGTCGCCAACAGCGCCAGGAACGCCGGCGCCAGCAAGGCGGCAGCAAACCGGCGCTCACGCTGCGCCAGCACGCGGCCGAGATCCCCCTGGGGGATCGCGTCCGCGTGGCCGGGCATCGCTATCGTCGCCGGTTTCGCCAACTCAGCCGCGCATCATCGGTTCGACGCGGCGCTGGGCGTCGTCGAGCGCGGCCTTGATGGTTGCCTGGCCCGACAGCGCCGACTGGATCGCGGTCGCCATGGTGTCGCCGATCGCCGGCCATTGCGGCACCCGCGGACGCCAGTCGACATCGGTGTCACCCTGCAGCGTCGCCATGGTGGTTTCGACGAAATTGTCGCCAAAGCCGTTCATCAGCTTGACGTAATCCGGATCCTTCCAGATCGAGCTGCGGTTGACGCCGGAACGTTTGGCGGGCCCGGCAAAACGATGTGCGGTGCGGGCCTGGGTTTCGGCGCTGGCGGCCCACTGGATGAACAGCCAGGTCGCCTTCTTTTTCTTCTCGCTCTGCGCAGCGTTGATCGGAAAGCCCCAATTCCAGATCGAGCTGACGCGTTTGCCCGTCGGACCCTTCGGCCAGCGCGCATAACCGACCTTGCCGATGATCTTCGACTTCTCGGGATTGTTGATCACCGACGCCGACGAATGCGCGTCGATGTAGGAGGCGACGGTGCCCTGCGAGAAGGCATCGGCGATATCGGGCCAGTTCCAGTTGGCTGCCGCCGTCGGCGCGTAGTTGCGCATCACGTCGACATACCAGGCCAGCGCCTTCTCGGCCTCGGGACCGTTGACGGTGAGCTTGCCGCCCTTGAACCATTCGCCGCCGAATTCGCGGAAGATCGAGGGATAGATGTACATGTTCTGGCCGGCGCCGGCGACGCCGCGCAGCGCGGTGCCCCAGATGCGGTCGTTTGGCGAATTCAGCGCCGCGGCGTTTTTCACGAACGTTTCGAGATCGTCGGCCGGCTTCAGGCCCTTGGCGTCGAACAAGTCCTTCCGGTACACCTGAATGGTGACTTCGCCGTCATAGGGCACGCCATACAATTTTCCGTCGACGCTATCGGCGGCGCGCCAGGCCGGGATGATGTCGTCGAACTTGAACCAGTCGGCGTCGGTCAGCGTTTTGTCGGCGAGGTAGCTGTCGAGCGGCTCGACCCATTTGTTGGCGGCATAGAGCGAATAGTACATCGGGTCGGCGGCGTGGGTGGCGTAGGTGCCGGTCTTCGACGTCAGGTCGATCACGCTCTTCTGCCGGATCTGCGCCGGGGGAATTTTTTCGAAGCGGACATCGATGCCGGTCAGCGCCTTGAACTGCGGCGCCAGCGTGATCAGGTTTTCAAAGTAGCTCGCGGGAATCACGGCGACCGTGATGGTTTCGCCCGAGGTCTGCTGCCAGTCGATCCTGGCGGATTTGTACGGTGCGAGATCGGCGTCCTGGGCGGCGGCCTGCCGCAATACCGATGGTCCCAATCCGATCAGGGCCGCTGTGGCCGTGCCGGCCTTGAGGAATGTGCGTCGCGTCGGCGCAAATGGCTTCATTTCCCTGGTCCTCCCTGTGCATCCGGCTTTTACCGGTTAGGTTAGGACATTATCCAAATGTTATAACATGTCAATTCACGCCGCATTGGCCCGCCGCGAGAACAGGCGGCTGTCATGCCGGCGAAAGGCCGGGTGGTGTGGGCAAGTGGGGTGAACAAAATGGAAGCGTGCCCACGTCTGAGCTTCGACAGAATCAGCGTGCACATTCCGGTAGCCAGGATGGAGCCCGCGGTCGGCGCGTCAGCGCCCGAGCCGATGGCGTTATCCGGGCTACGGCACAAACGCAGTTCTGCGATCTCGCGGCGCGTTTCGCCCGAGGTTTGCTGGAAACTTGCCGCCCTCTCCAATTAGAGGGCGCGGGGAATGCCGGGCGCCCGATGCGCCCGATAGCCACGTGTGCAACGATAGTGGGTAGAACGCACACGTGTTGTCAGGTCACACCGGAATCACCCGGCACTCCCCGCGCAATGGTTTACGGCTTATAC
>JAUXWB010000146.1 GCA_030684475.1 Reyranella sp.
GCCGAACACGGCCAGCGTCTTGGCGATGTCGGCCTTCGAGTCGACGTTGAACTCCTGCATGTAGTCGTACTTGTCCTTCATCTCCTTGACGGTGAGGAAGACCGAATACTCCGTTTCCGGCATGCCGATGGTGTCGAGCAGGTGGCTGTAGGCGGCGATGTGCACCGTCTCCATGGCCGAGAAGGCGGCCAGCATCATCTGCACTTCGGTGGGTTTGAAGACCCGCGAATAGTGCTTCATGTAGCAGTTGTTCACCTCGACGTCGGCCTGGGTGAAGAAGCGGAAGATCTGCGTCAGCAGGTTGCGCTCGGTATCCGTCAGCTTGTTGCGCCAGTCCTTGACGTCGTCGGCCAGCGGCACTTCCTCGGGCAGCCAGTGGATGCGCTGCTGCGTCAGCCAGGCGTCGTAGGCCCAGGGATAGTGGAACGGCTTGTAGATCGGCTTGGAGTCGAGGAGGGACATGGGGCGGACCGATCAAACGGTGTGAAGCGAAAGGTCCCCCGTCACGCCCGGCGCGGTGTGCCGGTCGTGGCGAGGGTTGTTCAGGCTACTGGCAGCTAAGGCACTCTTCGTAGTCGTTGGTCTGGGAGATCTTGTTGCCGACGAACGGCAACGGCGCATCGGCGCCCTCCTCCCGCGTCGGTATGCCCATGGCGTGGTCGCCCAGCTGGTCGGCCATGGCATCGCCCGAGACCGCCTCGGCGCGCTGGATGGAGAGCGAGCGGCAGTAGTAGAGGCTCTTCACGCCGCGCTTCCAGGCCATCATGTGGATCTGGTGCAGGTCGCGCTTATGCACGTCGGCCGGCAGGAAGATGTTGAGCGACTGGCTTTGGCAGATGTAGGGCGTGCGGTCGGCGGCGTGCTCGACCAGCCAGCGCTGGTCGATCTCGAAGGCGGTCTTGAACACCGCCTTCTCGTGGTCGTCGAGGCAGTCGAGATCCTTCACCGAACCCTGGCTGGTGGTGATGGTGGTCCAGGTGTCCTCGTCGTTCTTGCCCTTCTGCTCCAGCACCTTTTCCAGGTACGGGTTGCGCACCACGTACGAGCCCGAGAGGGTCTTGTGGTTGTTGACGTTGGCCGCCGACGGCTCGATGCCGGGCGAGGCGCCGCCGCAGATGATCGAGATCGACGCCGTCGGCGCGATCGCGAGCTTGTTGGAGAAGCGGTCCTCGAAGCCGAAGTCGGCGGCATCGGGGCAGGGGCCGCGCTCCTTGCCGAGCGTCCTGGAGGCGTCGTCGCACTGGCCGCGGATGTGCTTGAACATCTTCTTGTTCCA
>JAUXWB010000150.1 GCA_030684475.1 Reyranella sp.
TCGCTCTTGAGATCGAGCACGACGCTCTTCTTGCCGCGGCCCATGTTGCGGAAGAACACCGAGGTCCGCGCATCGGGCGGCCGGATGTGCCGGCCGGGATCGCCCTCGCCCGGCGGCTCGACCTTGATCACTTCCGCGCCGTGATCGGCCAGTGCCGTGGTGAGATACGGTCCCGGCAGGAACCACGAGAGGTCGACGACCTTTAGCCCTTCGAGCTTCATGAGTGCTTTCCCAGCAGAGAATCGTTGTCGGCGCCGAGCGGCGAACAGGCGGCCTGCGACGGTCGCTCGCCGTCGATGCGAATCGGATTGGCGAGCACGCGCAGATCACCCTTCACCGGATGCGGCACCGACGACACCATTCCGGTCTCGCGCGCGAAGGCACTATCGAGCGCCGCGTCGAGTTTGTTGACCGGCGCCGCCGGCAGGAGGCCGTTCAGTCTCGCCAGCCATTCCGCCGTGGTGCGCGTGCGAAAGGTCGGATCGAGTTCGTCGGTCATCTCGGCGCGATTTTTCGCGCGCGTGTTGGGGTCTGGGAAGCGCGGGTCGGCCAAAAGATCGTTCCGGCCCAGCGCGTCGCAGAGCGACAGCCAGAATTTCTGGGTCATGCACATGATGAAGATCCAGCCATCCCTGGTCGGGAAGGTCTGGACCGGCGCCAGCGAGAGATGGGCGCTGCGGGGCACGCGGGGCGAGACGTCGCCCTCGTTGAGATACCAGACGCCGGGATAGGTCAGCTGATGCATGGCGACGTCGTAGAGGCAGGTTTCGACGTCGCAGCCCTGCCCCGTCGTGCGCGCCCGCAACAGGCAGGCGAGCAAGCCGACGATCCCGGTGAGCCCGCTCATGCTGTCGATCATCGACACGCCGACCCGCGTCGGCGGGCCTTCGGGCTCGCCGGTCAGCTCCATGAGGCCCGCTTCGGCCTGCATCAGGAAGTCGTAGCCCGGCCAGTCGGCGCGGGCGTTGCTGCGACCGTAGGCCGAGATGTGCAGGCAGACGATCGAAGGCTTCAGATGCTTCAGGCTCACATAATCGATGCCGAGCTTGGCGGGTTGGGTGCCGCGCAGGTTGTTGACGACGCAGTCCGCGCTCTTCACCAGCGCCTCGAACTGCCGCCGGCCCTCGGCCGACTTCAGGTCGACGGTGACGCTCTTCTTGCCGAGGTTCCAGGCCTGAAAATATTCGCTGTCGTCCTTGCCCAACTTGTAGGGCCCGACCTGACGCGACGGGTCGCCGTCGGGCGCCTCGATCTTGATCACCACGGCGCCGAGCTCGGCCAGGAACATGGTGCCGTAGGGTCCGGCGCCGAACTGTTCCAGCGTCAGGACCCGGATGCCCTCGAGCGGCTTCACGACACCGGATTCCGGCGCATCCACTGGCGCGCGATGATGAGGCGCTGCATCTCGTTGGTGCCTTCCCCGATGCAGGTGAGGGGCGCGTCACGGTAGAGCCGCTCGATGTCGTACTCCTTGGAGTAACCGTAGGCGCCATGGATGCGCATCGACTCGATGCTGTTCTCCAGCGCGGCCTCCGAGGAGAAATACTTGGCCATGCCGGCTTCCATGTCGCAGCGCTCGCCGCGATCGAAGATGTCGGCGGCGTCGAGGGTGAGGAGCCGCGCGGCGCGGGCGCGTGTGGCCATCTCGCCGATTTTTAGCGCGATCGCCTGATGCTCGCCGATCGGCTTGCCGAAAGTCCTGCGGATCTGGGCATAGCTTGTG
>JAUXWB010000156.1 GCA_030684475.1 Reyranella sp.
GGACGGCACCAGTCACGACAAGGAGCCGTCCCGTGCAAAGTGACCGGGCGGCTCGGCCTTTGAAGTCAGGCCTCGTGCGACGATATCAAAAATATAGGACGATTCCGGCGGAACTTGCAACTTTCCTATTGCATTCCTGCCGTGCGAATTTCGCCGGGCTGCTGGCAGTGCCAGCAGCGACAGCGGGCTCCTCTGCTGCATGCGGGCTCTCCCGTCTTCGCTCCAGGCCCCCTCTGAACGGTCGCCGGTCGGACGCTACTTCCCTGGATCGCGGCTCCGGACCGGCGGCGCTGCATTCTTCGGCCAGCGCAACTGAAATACAGGGAAGATCCGGCTGAAACAGCAAATCCGATTGGCGACAGGACGAAAGGCCTTCCTCCCCTGCAAGCAGTGCTGGCAGTGATCCTTATTCGAAGCAGACAAGCATCTCATCCAGCACCGCGAACCGATCGGCAGGAACATCAGCGACGGCATGAACGTCTAGACGAACATGGCGTGATCGGGGTCGAGTGCCAGGTATTCATTCAAGCGCTCATTCTTGGCAGAGGCGACGCAGTGATGTCGGCAGGTCATCGACGGGTCGATGGCAGCCAGAGAACGCGCATTCTCTTCTGAAAACCAGAAGTCGCGAAAGCGGCGTTCCCGGATCGATCCGAGCCTGCCGCCCGGCGTATATGCCTTGTCCTGGCAGGTGTAGACGGCAAGATCGGCACCAATGATCGTCAGTAGACAGGCCATCGGGCAACGACGCTCAGGCCGGTCGAAGCGGTCACCGAGTGCATGATAGTGATCGTTAACACTAAAATGCCGGTCCTCGATTTTCCGGATCCGCTCGATCGCGGCGTGGACTGTCGGGGCAAAGTCCGCATGGTAGGCGTCGTTCTCAACTCCTGAGTCCCGAACGATGCAGGGAGCGAGCTTCACATGCCCGACACCCGCTGCCTTGAGTCGCTGGCAAAGATCGAAGAGGTGCGGAGCGTTGGTTCCATCGATGATCACACTGGCACCGAGTGCGCAAGGTGAGTCGCTGGCGGCGAAGGCGGCGAGATTGCCGATCACCTTGTCGAATTCGCCCACATCGACCTTGCGGGATCGGGCATAACTGGGTCCATCCCAACCGTCGATGGAGACGCGAAGCCAGGTGCCATTCCGAACGAAGGCGTCGGCGACCTTGCCCTTGAGCATCGAGCCGTTGGTCAAGGCACCGATGCGGATGCCTCCGGCCGCCAGACGGTTCACCGTCTCAACGATGTGGGGATAGATCAGCGGCTCACCGCCACCGGAGAATGTCACTGCGGCGACGCCCATCTCGACGAGGTCGTCGACGATTTCCAGCATCTTTTCGCGTGGAATGCGGTCGCGTGCATCCATACCGCTACCGAGGCTCACGGCATCGGATCGATAGGCGCAGAACCAACACGAATGATTGCAGACATTGGTCGGCTTGATCCGCACATGCACGGGCGCCGGCACCTTGCCGGCACGGATATCCGCCAGACGGCCTGGAAAAAGAAACGGCTTCAGCGTCGAATATAGCACTCCGGCCATATATGCATTATC
This sequence comes from Reyranella sp., assembly GCA_030684475.1. Lineage (GTDB taxonomy): Bacteria > Pseudomonadota > Alphaproteobacteria > Reyranellales > Reyranellaceae > Reyranella. The sequence goes on from JAUXWB010000156.1 coordinate 1,561, forward strand.
TCATCACACCGGAGTTGCGTCGTTGACCCAAATCAATGACCCTGCAAGAGGTACGGCATCGAACTGGTTCGAGTAGCAAGTGCACCTAGTACAGTGCACCGAGGGGTCCCGCCATCGTCTCGCCTACGTCCCGGCATATTGGATGAGCCTTGGTATTTGCGATCGGCTTCAACAGCGCGCTGAGGAACAACTGACCCATGAAGCAATTTTTGGAGAGCCGGCAGACCCAGGCGATAGGCGCTGTCTTGGTGGCGCTGCTCTATTTGCAAGCGCTCGCCCAATTTCATCTGTATCGGACCTAGCTCCCAGGTGCATCTGCTACCCAATACCGGACAAGTGGACGCGCTGAACGGGATCGAGCGGAGCCGGAACTGTGGGTGAAGCGGAAGACATCGGCCGCAGCGAGTTGAGTCGTGTTGCCGACACTACTCCGCCCGCCACACCCAAGCCGGCTGGCGGCCGCCTGACCGACACGCACTACATTCCTGGCGCGGTGTCAGGGTCGTACCCAATACGGGACGGCAACAAAGTCGAGCCGCTGATCCACGCCAGCGTTTTCTTCGAGCGCTTGTGCAATGCCGTCGACAGCGCACGACACAGACTCTGGGTGACGGTTGCATTCCTCGGGTGGGACTTCCTCTTCCCCGACGGGCGCGGCTTTTTCGATGTGCTCGATCATGCTGCGGCGCGCGGCGTCGATGTCCGTCTTCTGGTTTGGCGTCCGAATCCCGAAGCCGGACACCACCCGATCATGTTTGGGGGCACGCCGGAGGATCGTGACCGTCTTCTACGGCTCGGCTCGCGCGTCAAGATCAGATGGGACCGGGCGATCGGCCGTTATTGCCAGCACCAGAAGAGCTGGGTGATCGATGCCGGCTTTCCATCAGAGACAGCCTTCGTCGGTGGCGCCAACATCACATTGCGCTCCACGCAGCACCATGACGTCTATCTGGAAGTTGCCGGCCCGTCGGCAAGCGACGTTCATCACAATTTCGTCCAACGCTGGAACGAGGCAAGCGAGCGCAAGGCAGAGGACGGCAACTGGCAGTGCGACGCTGCGGACCGACTGCCGTTTCCGTCGGTGGCCTCGCCGGCGCGAGGGTCCAGCAGGGTCCAGATTCAGAGGATGCTCCATGCCGACCGATACTTTGACGGACATGCGGCCCCTGGTACGAGTTCGATCGACATAGGGTGCGGCGAGCGATCGATTGCCGAACAGTATGTGAAGGCGATCGATGCGGCGCGCCGTACGATCTATCTCGAGAACCAGGCCATTCCGATCATGGAGATTGCGGCGCCTCTCGCGCGGGCGCTGGCGCGCGGGGTCGATGTCGTGCTTCTCGTACCGACCACCCCGGAAGCCTACGTTTTCGCCGCGCGCCAAGATCCGGCAGAGCGGCGGCGCTTCGAGGGCGTGGAGCTCCTCGCGCGCTTTCCGAATTTCTTGCTCGCAGGACTCGCGGGACGTGATGCCGCCGACTCCGAGCCGCTCTACGTTCATGCAAAGCTGATGATCGTGGACGATGCCTGGTGCACGATCGGCTCATGCAACTTGCATGAGTTCTCGCTCGTGGGCCATTGCGAGATGAACGCTTCGATCTGGGATGGCGGCGTGGCTCGGCAGTTGCGGCAGGTGCTTCTGTCGCGACATCTCGGCGTCGACGCCAGAACGCTCGACGATCTGGCAGCACTGCGCCTCTTTCGCGAAACGTCCGATGAAAATCGCCGGCGGCAAGAACGCGGCGAGCCAGTGGCGAGGGGCCACGCGCTCACTCTGTCGCCGGAGCGCTACGGCATGTGAGCTTGCCCAATGACTGGACATCGACGAAGCATGCAAGGTACGAACGTGCGCCTAGCGGCAATCCTAGCGTTCGCCATCAGAAGTTCCGCGAGGAGCAGCAAAGTCGATCGGTTCTTCCTGCTTTCGCGAGGTCGGCCTTTGAGAGTCAATCCAGCCATGAAATCCTGTTGGACGTCATGATCTCCCAGTTGCGGCGCCTGTTTCAAAGGCTAACCAGACCGGAACCTGAACCACCCGCCGAAGAGCCGAATCCCAACGACTTGATCCCCGCGATTGCCGACGCTCTCCTTCAGGAGGGTCGGGAGATGTGGGCGGCCAATCCCCACGACGTCGCCCATGCGATTGCGAAGGTGGAACAATCGTGGGCACTCCACCCCTGCCCCGAAACCGCGATACAGCTCGGCGTTATGTATGATCGGACGAATCGGCACCAGGATTCACTCACCATCTATCGGCAGGCTTTCCATGCCAATCCGGACCATCCGCGTCTGAGACATGAGGCCGGCATCACGCTCCTGAGGCACGGCACACCACACGATACACATACCTTCTTTGACAGCGTCAGACGGCTTGATCCAGGTGATGAGTTTTCAAGGTTCTATTTCGAGATCCGTGACAACTTTGACGCCTGGAGAAGCTCATTGGCGAGCACGGTCGTGCAGGCGGCTCAAGGCGCCGCGCCATACTTGGTCGTGTGCCCTGTGTGGGGGGCGGCATTTGCCAAGGATTTTATCGAACTTTACTGCGCATCGCTGCTTTCGCCCGGCAATCTGCCGGCACTCGCAAAGGAGCATCCGGTCCACTTCATTGTCTTCTGTCCCGCGGACATCCAGGAAACATTGAATGGAGATCCCAGGTTCCAGCCGATCCTCAACTATGCCAGCGTCCATTTCGTGAATTACTCAAGCGAGTTGATTGGCTACGATTCGCGGATGGACAGGTACTACGGAAAGGAGCTTGGCCTGTACTACAGGCGCAGCTGCAAGTTCCTCCTGATGTCTACGGCGCACTATGTAGCGCTGGGCGCCGCTCGTGATGTAAACGGTTACGTCATCCCGCTGGGAGCAGATGTTCTTCTGAGCGACGGCTCGCTGGCAGAGATCGCTCACATCATGAAAAGTGGCACCGATGTCGTACTGGTCACTGGCATACGACTCGGTGAGGAGGTTCGGGGAGTCCTCGAGAAATCCCACCGCCAAGAGGATGGAACGCTTCGGATATCCGCGTCGCAAACCGCGGAACTCTATATTCAGCACATGCCGGGCGACTTTTTTGTTCACTCAGAGCATTTTGCGTCCATGCCGATCTACTTATGCTGGAAGGTCGGCAGTACCGGAGTGCTGGTGCATTCGACCCACTATCATCCCACATGCATTCGCGCCGCGGCGAGTTCCCACCCCTACGAAATCACCATCGATCCAGTCGATAGCCGGTTCATGGATCGTGCCGGATTTCCGTCCAATAGATTGCACTACATCCAGGACAGTTCGATATCCGTTTTTGGAGTAGAGGTGGAGCCGCTCATGGGGCACGACAGAAATTCCTCCAACCTCATGGTGCCAGGGGATGTCGGTCTATGGTTGTCGGGTCTCTGGGGCGATCTTCGCGCAACTTATCTCCGCCTCCCCATAAGGTTCTCCGTCAAGTCTCACTCCAACGAATGGGATAGGGCCGAGACCGAGGCGCTGGTCGTTGTGGAGAAAATCCTCTCAACTGCGATGGACTTCGAGCGGCGAAATGCTCCCTACAAAACCTGGCGACTCTAACGACCCAAACATAATTGGAAAGGCGATGCCATCCAGCAAACGTTGTGTCCGGCAAGAGGTTCATCGCAAGCCAGGTTTACCAAAGCCGCCCGCTGCGTTAGCTGGCGAAGATATAGCGAGCGATCTGGAACCAATCGCCGGCAATGTCTATCGGCTGTGGTGGCGTTTCCATCGGAGTCGTCAGCCAGAGACGCTGCGTCTTTGACGGAAATTGTGGATCGATGAGGACTTCAGACAGGTCGTCGACAAAATAGCGACAACCCAAACGGCTGATGCGACGCAGCTTCGCCTCGCGCGTCTCCTCGAAGAAGACGTTCTCGTGGGCAATCCCGATGTTCTGGCGGCCCAGCCATTCGCGCGCCGCCTCCCGCAGGTCGACGCCTCCCGGATCCTGCGCGGCATGGCGGGTCTTGTGGCTTACGATTGCGAGGGGAATTTTTCGCCGGATGCATTCGTCGATGAACGCCCGTGCGCCGTGCATCATTTGGGCATGTTCGATGCCGGCGCCGTACACCCGGGCCTGCAGCTTCTGCCAGACGATCTCGCCTCCGTCGCGAAGTCTCAGACGGTCCCGGATCTCGGTCTTTGTGGATGCGCCACCCAGATCAAGCCTGGCTGCTTCGGCACGAAAGGCCTCGGCGTAGTCGACGAGGGTGTTGTCGAAATCCAGGCCGATCACCGGGACCTCAAGCGAGGTGAACTGCTTTCATCAGCTTGATGTTGGAATAGCGCGGATCGCTGTCCCAGTTGGACACCTTGCCGTCGTGGAACGCGCGCACCAGATCTTCGGCGGCCTGGCTGATGGTGTGGCGTGCGACGAACCCCAGCTCGCGCCGCACCTTCTCCGAGGAGATATGGTACGAGCGATGGTCGTTCGTCGGCTCGATGGCGATCTCGACTTTCTTGCCGACCACGTCGCGCACCATCTCGGCGATTTCCTGGACCTTGTGGTTCTCGTAGCCGGCGTTAAAGGTCTTGCCGTCGATCCGCTCGTGCGGCTGGCGCAGGCTTTCGACGTAGAACTCGACCATGTCCGCGATATGGATGTTCGGCCGTTTCTGCCCGCCGCCGAACACCCGGATGCGGTTGTTGAAGTAGGCGTGGCTGGTCAGGATGTTGACCGTGAGGTCGAGTCGCAGGCGCGGGCCGTAGCCGCACACCGTCGCCGGACGGACCGTCAGCGTGGTGAAACCGGGTGCGCGCTCCTCGGCCAGGACATCCTCGCAGAGCGCCTTGTATTTCGAGTAGTCGGTCAACGGGTCGAGAGGTTCGTCCTCGGTCACGTTGGGCACGTCCTTGACGCCGTAGACCGAAGACGACGAGGCATAGACGAAACGCTCGACGCCGGCGGTCTTCGACGCCTTCACCAATGGACGGAAGCAGTCGAAGTTGATCGACTTGCCCAGCGAGGGATCGAGATCGAAAGACGGATCGTTGGAGATGCAGGCGAGATGGATGACGGCGTCACAGCCCTTCACTGCCTCGGCGACGACGATCGGGTCCCGGATATCGCCCTGAATTTCGGTCAGGCGGGGTCCCCGGTGCGCCGCGAAGATGTCCCTGCCATACAGATACAGATCGATGACCTTCACATTATGCCCCTCGGCCAACAGCCGGGGCACCAGAACGCTGCCGACATAGCCGGCCCCGCCCGTCACCAGGACGGTCCATCGCCGATCCGTCATTCTTTCCATCCCATCGCAAAATCAACCACAGCCGACAGCAGGGCGAGGTGACCCGCCTCGACAAATCCGTACTGCCTGGAGGGCAAATAGAAATTGAGATCGCCGCTGCCACGCAGGGGGTTACCAGGCTCGAAGCCGCTCAAGGTGACCACCTCAGCGCCGGCAGCCCGCGCGGCAGCGACCCCCTTCAGAATGTTCGGCGACCGCCCGGACGACGAAATCGCGACAAGCATGTCGCCCTTGCGCGCGAACCATTCGATCTGCTTTTCGAAGACATGCTCGTACCCGTAGTCGTTGCCGAGGCATGTCAGCGTCGGAGCGTCGTTGAAGGACAGGGCGCGAATGCCGGCGGCCTTCGAAAAATCCTCGGACATATGGCTGGAAATCGCCGACGACCCGCCATTCCCGATGAACATCATCTTGTCGCCGCGGGTGTGGGTGGCTCGCGCATGGGCGAGCACCTGCTCCAGCGACTCGTCAACGTCCTTGCGGTCCCCACGGCCGTCGGTGACCTCGGTCGAGCGCAGGACGTCATTCAACGTTGCGACGTATCGATCAAACCGCGACATGTCCCTCTTTCGGTCCCCTAGATTGCCGGGCCCGGGCGCAGCATTCTTGCGCACCGCATCCCGGGCAACGCCCTGCCTAATATCCTGCCTGTCGGCGGTCGGCCACACTCATTTCAGCAACGTCGTGATGTATTTGAAGAGCGCCACCGAATCGACGGGATCCCGATTCCCGACGATCTGCACTTCCAGGGCGGCCGAGACGCTGCCGACATAGGCTGCGACCTCCGCCGGCAGGCCACCGCCGATGCACAACCCGGCAAGCGCCAGGAACGCGTCCCCCGCCCCGATCCGGTCCAGCACTTTGGTCGACAGGGCGGGGACGTAAAAAGTCTTCTTCTGCTTGCGGTCGTTGAACATCACGCCCTTCACACCCCGCGTGATGGCGATGTGCTCGGCCTTGACCCTCTGCCCGACCAGTTCCGCGATCTCCTCGATGGGCGCGTGGCGGTTGTGCGCAGCAAGCCGGAGCTCGGGTTCATTGATCGACACGAAGTCCGCGCGCGCATAGCGGTTGATGACGTGATGCCCGCGGTTGCCGCTGTTGAGCTGCGTGTTCACCGCCAGGAAAGGCGCCTTGGCACACAGAATGTCGACCATCCGCTCGGAGATGAAACCGTTGCCGAAATCGGGAACGATGACGACATCGAAATTTTCCAGGTTGGCGTCGAGCCAGGCGCACACGGCCTGGTCGACGCTTTCCGGGAGGGGCTCCTCGTTGAAGAAATAGACCTCGAACAGCTTGTTGAGGTCCGAATCGACGAAGCGCCGCTTCGTCACGGTTCGGGCCTCGTCGACGAAGAAGAACTCCGGCCGGACATTGGGCTGCAGCTTCGAGCGGATGAACGGCTCGTGGGTTTCGATCCCGCCGAGTGCCGTCACCAGGGTGACGTCGCCGGCAAAGCCGGCCAGGTGATTCGCGACGGCGATCGAACCACCGGCGAACTGCTCCTCGGATTCGTATTTGACGGCCAGCGCCAGCCCTTTGCCGACCTGCCCCAGCGACTTGATGTAGTGGTACTGGTCGATGATCGTGTCCCCGACGATCAGCACCTTGAGGCGCGACAGGCCCTTTACCAGCTCGATGACGTCCCTGAAGCCGTATTGCCGGCGGAATGCCTGCAGATAGTCCTTCGTTTCCGGCGAGAACACGCCGAAGTGTTCGTTGAGCAGGCTGCTCGAGCTGAAGGTGATCTCGTCGGTATAGAAGATGCTTCCGCCGCCCGCCTCCACGGCCTCCTTTTCGCGCGTGATGTTGCCGGTGACGTCGTCCATGGCCGCGCGGTACTCGCTGCCTTTGACATAGACATGCGGCCGCAGTCGCTTGATCGCCGCGATCGCGGCCTGCTCATGGTTGATCGCGACGAAGTCCACGCAAGCCAGCGACGCCAGGGTCTCGGCTCGCAGGTCTTCGCCGAACACAGGCCGGCCCGGCCCCTTGTTCACGTAGGCATCGCCCGTCAAAGTGACGAGCAGGATATCGCCCTCGGCTTTCGCTCGTTGCAGGTGCCTGATGTGTCCCGTGTGCATCAGGTCGAAGGTGCCGTGACACATCACCACACGGCGGCCAGCATCGCGCAACGCGCGGGCTTTCGCTTCCAGTTCATTCAGTGTCAGAATCTTCGTGTGCGACATGGATCAATTCATCTTTCGGCTCCGGAGAGCCCTGCAGTCTTGCGGTGCCAGCCCAGGCGTTCGACCGTCCTCATGTCACTCTCAATTCGGGAACGGGAACGATGAAATGCCCCCCTCCATCGAGGTAGGCCTGGTTCTTCCTGATGATTTCTCCCGCAAACCGCCACGCGAGAATCACGACATAGTCCGGTTTGCGCTGGCACAGGCTGGTGGACGGCAGAACGGGCAGGTGGAGCCCGGGGCTGAATCGCCCCTGCTTTGCCGGGTTGTCGTCGGCGAGAAAGTCGAGGAACTCACCGATCTCGAAGTGATAGATCAGCGTCGTTCCGGTAATGGAGGCGCCGAACCCCGCGATGCTCTTGCCCTCGGCCTTGAGTTTCGTCAGCAGCGCCTTGGTCTTGTCCTTCAGGCCGTCGACCTTGGCGGCGAACGCCGAATAGGTTTCCTTCCGGTAGAGTCCCATCCGGTCTTCCAGAGCCAGCAGCTCCGCGACCGATCCGTCGTTCGCAACCGGGCCGCCGGGGCGATGTACGAAATAGCGCAGGGAGCCGCCCTTGGTCGGAACCCGCTGGACGGCAGCAAGCTCCAACCCCGCGCGCTCGAACAACGCCTGAATGGGCCTGACGGAAAATGCCGACAGGTGCTCGTGATAGATGAAGTCGAACACCATGTTCTGCAGGACATCCGCGAGATAGTAGCTCTCGCACACGAACACGCCGTCCGGCGCGAGCAATGCGTCGATACCATCGACCCACGTCTTCAGGTCGTCGATATTCGCGAAGACGTTGTTGGCCGTCACGACCTTGGCGTGGCCGAATTCCGCGGCGAGCTGCCCGGCGAACGCCGGCGTGAAGAACCTGTCGACGGTCTTCACGCCGGCGGCCGTCGCCTCGGCGGCGATATGACTGGCCGGCTCGACGCCCAGAACGTTCATCCCCCTCGATTTGAATTGCTTCAACAGAGTGCCGTCATTGCTGCCGAGATCGACGACCAACGAGCCCGGGCGCAGGTTCGCCCGCTTTATCACGGCGTCCGCGTAGCTTCCGAAGTGCTCGGCCAGCCCCAGCGAGCTTGCCGTGACATAGATGTAGTCGCCGTACAGGACGTTCGGATCGATGACGTCGATGAGTTGCGCCAGGCCGCACCGCTGGCACATGAACAGGTCGATCGGATAGCTGGGCTGCGGCACGTCGACCTTGTCGGCCGTCACGTAGGCATCGCCGATCGGCGTCGGCTTCAGGCTGAAGAACAGCTCCAGCTCCGCGCAACCGCATCCGCGACAGTCGCTGCGCCGATGGATGATTTCAGCCACGTCGCTTTCTCTCTCAGTCATTCCATATGCCTTACTTTGTCCTCGAGTTCGGCGATGTATCGCTCAACGGCCTCCCCATCATGATCGGGCGGCGCCCAGGGGGCGAACACCGTGTCATTCCGGTCGAAGGGGCCGTTGGTGATTTCGTGAAAGACCAGGACCTCCGACCGGATGAGCAGCGTATGGAAGGCCGGAGCGCCCATCCGGTAGTAGAAGGTCCGCCCCGAAGCGTAGTCGCCGATATGAAGCACCTTCACGATTTGCCCATCGTCGGCAAAGACGACGACGTCGACCAGCCCTTCGATGACGTGGGTCGATTCGGTCTTCCCGGGATGCTTGTGCGGCCGCACGTACGCGCCACGCTCATGAACGATCACCATTTCATGCAGGCGATCCCCTGGATCCGCATGGGCGCACAGGCGAACACGCCTTCTGGGGTTCGCCGACGACAGCTGCTTGAAATGGTCGATCTCGGACCGATCGACACTCGTCAAGGCATCGCGCGTATAGAGCACTTCCGGATTGAGCGTACGGTACTTCTCGTCCACGGCTATCGACACCACGATCTGGTTCGTAAGCGAAAGTGCTCCCCGTAAAGTGCGTCGCTCGGAATGGCCAGCCCCCTCTGCACCAAGCACGGATCGCATCGATTCTCTCGCTGGGCGATCACCAATTACGCCAAAACTCGAATCCGGAACAGCAAAAACGGGGGGCAAATGCGACCGCGCGAGCGGCCTCATGATTCGTCCGGCTGAGGACTGCATCACGCCTTTCCGCCCCGGCCGCGTGATTATTTCGTCATCAGATTGCTCCCTGTTATATACAGCCATGGAATCGGACGACGTAGATATGGAATCCGCTGAAAAGGCGGCGCGTCGGCTGTTGGCTCAAGAGCCGAAGACGGTCGAGGCCATCAGGGGCGGCGGCAACAATCGCCTGTTCAAGGTCGTAACGGCGACTGGCGCCGTCGCCCTGAAAAGCTACAAGCCGGCCGACAGTGACGATTGGGATCGGCTTGCCCATGAATGGACCGCACTGGTCTTCCTGGCGCGCCATCTCCCTGGTTCGATCCCCACGCCGATTGCCCATGACCCCACCTCCGGCTGGGCGGCCTTCGAATGGGTCGACGGCGTCAGGATCGGTGAACGCAGCAAGGCTGACATTGCCACGGCGCTGGAGTTTGCAGGGGCACTTCGCATGCTCGGCGGGGCGGCGACAGAGGAACGCTTCACGGAGGCCCGGGAGGCCTGCCTGTGCCTGACCGATCTGCTGTCGCAAATCGACTGGCGACTGAAACGCCTCGAGCCGGTCGCCGCAGCCAATGCGGAACTCGGTGACTTCCTGGATGAAGTTCGGGCGGAACTCGCTTCCCGCCGGCAGGACGCTCTGCGGACCCTGGACCCTGCGGCACGACTTCCCCGCACGTTGCAGGTCCTGTCGCCGTCCGACTTCGGCTTTCACAATGCCCTTCGCCGCCCTTCCGGCAAGCTTGTTTTTCTCGATTTCGAGTATTTCGGCTGGGACGATCCGGCCAAGCTCGCCTGCGACGTGCATTGGCATCCAGGAATGGCCCTGGATCCGGCGGAGCAGGATCTTTTCGCATCAGGATTTGGGCTGCAGGCGAAGGACGATCCTGGCTATCGACAAAGGATAACCGCTTACAGACCCCTCATTGGCCTGCGCTGGTGTCTTATTCTGCTGAACGAGTTTCTGGCGCTGGGCCTCGCCCGCCGGCGGTACGCCGGCCAGACGGAGGAGGCAAGTGCTGCACAGGCGCGCCAATTGGCCAAGGCGCGCGTCCTTTACAGCAGCATCGCGCATCGAATATAGCCACTCTGTGCAGCAAGCTTCCCAGACCAATTCCAGCCTCGATCAGCGGTCCCGCGACCTCAGGTCCATGGTGATCGACGCCCTCGACGGCGGCGGTCGCGGCCATGTCGGCGCCGCCCTGTCGATCATCGAGATCGTGCGCGTCCTGTACGACGATGTGTTGAAGGTGCGGCCCGGCGAGCCCCGCTGGCCGGACCGCGACCGGTTCATCCTGTCGAAGGGCCATGGCTGCCTCGGCCTCTATGCGATGCTGGCGGACAAGGGGTTCTTTCCCCGGGCGGAGATCGCGCAGCAATGCCGCCCGGGCGCGCTGCTCGGCGGTCATCCGGAAATCCGCACGCCCGGTGTCGAGGCCTCGACAGGTGCCCTGGGCCACGGTCTCGGCATCGGCGTCGGCATGGCGCTCGCCGCCCGCATGCAGAAGCGCAATTCGCGCGTCTTCGTGCTGACCGGCGACGGCGAACTGAACGAAGGATCGGTTTGGGAAAGCGCGCTGATCGCCTCCAAGCACGCGCTGTCCAATCTCTGCCTGATCGTCGACTACAACAAGATGCAGTCCTATGGGCGGGTCGCCGACATCCTGCCGCTCGAGCCGCTGGGCGCAAAGTTCGAGGCGTTCGGCTTCGGCGTTTCCGAAGTCGACGGCCACGACGTTGCCGCCCTGCGCCAGGTCTTCGCCGCGCCGGGCACGCCCAATCGTCCGCGTGCCGTCATCTGCCACACCGTCAAGGGCCGTGGCATCCCGATCTGCGAACACAACGCCAGCTGGCACCACAAGGCCAAGCTGGCGCCCGACCAGGTCGCCGAGCTCCGCCAGGCCCTGGCGGCCGCCTGATGCGCGAGACGAGCCTGCGGATGGTGCATGAGCTGGCGCGGCGCGATCCCCGCGTCGTCTTCGTCGGTTCCGATCTCGGCGCGGGCGCCCTCGACGCCATGCGCCAGGAGTTCCCCGACCGCTTCTACATGGAAGGCGTTTCGGAAGCGGCGATCATCGGATTGGCCGCCGGCCTCGCGATGGATGGCTATATTCCCTACGTGAACACGATCGCGACCTTCATCACGCGGCGCTGCTACGAGCAGGTCGCGGTGGACCTCTGCCTTCACAACCTTCCCGTCCGCCTGATCGCCAACGGTGGCGGCCTGGTCTATGCGCCACTGGGACCGACCCACATGGCGATCGAAGACCTCGCGATCATGCGCGCTCTTCCGAACATGGCGGTGACGGCGGTGGCCGACGCCGAGGAGATGAAGCGCTTCATGCTGGCCACGCTCGACTATCCGAGCCCGATCTATATTCGTCTCGGCAAGGGCGGCGACAAGGTGGTGACACCGGCGGACCAGATTTTCACGCTCGGCAAGGCCGTCGAGCTGAAAGCGGCGAAAGATGTCGCCTTCGTGACCACCGGTGTCATGGCAAGCCGCGCCCTGGGTGCCGCCACGCTCCTCGCCGAGCACGGCGTCGAGGCCGGTGTCCTGCACATGCCGACCGTCAAGCCGCTGGACGACGCAGCCGTACTCGCCCTGGCGCGCCGCGTGCCGCGCCTCGTCACCGTCGAGGAGCATTCGCGCATCGGCGGCCTCGGGTCGGCGCTCGCCGAGCTGCTCATCGACAATCGGCTGCCGACGCCGCTGCTGCGGCTTGCCCTGCCCGACAGCTTCCCCGAGGATTACGGGAGCCAGGAACATCTGCTCGAGGTCGCGGGCCTCGATCCGAAGGGAATCGCGCAATCGGTGCTCGAGCCATGAAGGTCCGCTACTCCTATCTCGGCCAGCAATTCGCCGATCCCGATCCGGTCCTCGCCGAGATCAAGAAGCTGGTTGCGACCGGCGACTTCACGCTGGGCAAGCCGCTTGTCGAATTCGAGAAGCGCTTCGCCGACCTGATCGGCGTGAAGCACGCGATCGGCGTCGGCTCGGGCACCGATGCGCTCAAGCTGCCGCTGAAGGCCGTGGGCATCGGCCATGGCGACGAGGTCATCACCGCGGCCAACACCTTCATCGCCACGGTCGGCGCCATCGCCGAGCTGGGCGCCCGGCCGGTGTTCGTCGACGCCCTCGATAATTTCTGCCTCGACGTGTCGCAGGTCGAAAAGGCGATCACGCCCAGGACCAAAGCGATCATGCCTGTGCATTTCACCGGCGAGATGCCGGACATGCCGGAGCTCGTGAAGATCGCGAAGAAGCACAATCTGCCGATCGTCGAGGATGCCTGCCAGGCCATCCTTGCCGAGTGCGACGGCCGGCGCGCCGGCACCTGGGGCGTTGCCGGCGGCTTTTCCCTGCACCCGCTCAAGAACCTGAACGTCTGGGGTGACGGCGGCATCGCCGTGACCAACGACGACGCCGTTGCGGCGCGGCTGCGCCTGCTGCGCAATCATGGCATGGCCAACCGCGACGAGATCGAGATCCTTGGCTACAATTCCCGCCTCGACTCGCTGCAGGCGGTGGTCGGCAACTGGCTGATCCCGCAGACAGCCGACATCACCGCCAAGCGCATCGAGAACGGCGCCTACTACGACCGGCATTTCGGCCAGATCAGCGGCGTCACGATCCCCTCGCGGTCGCCGCGCATCAAGCGCGTCTTCCATCTCTACATGGTGTTCGCCGAGGATCGTGACGCGCTTCACAAGCACTGCCTCGATGCCGGCATCTCGGCGAAGGTGCACTATCCCATTCCGGTCTATCGCCAGCGGGGCCTGAGCCACTTCGGCCACAAGCTGGGCGATTTCCCGGTTACCGACCGGCAGGCAGATCGGGTGCTCAGCTTCCCGGTCGATCAACACCTGTCCCGCGAGGAGCAGGACCATGTCATCGAAACGGTCCGCGAGTTCTACGCTCGCCGACGCTAAGCCCGTCGCCTACGTCGACCTGAAGGCGCAGTTCGCCGAGGATCGCGACGATATCCTCGCGACCGTCGAGCGCGTCTTCGCCGAGGGCAACTTCATCCTGGGCGACACCGTTGAGGCATTCGAACAGGCCTTGGCAAGGCAGTTCGGCTTCGATCATGTCGTCGCACTCAATTCCGGAACGGATGCCCTGCTGCTCGCCTTGCTTGCCCTGGGCGTCGAACGCGGCGATGAGGTCATCACCCAGTCGAATTCCTTCGTGGCGTCGGCATCGGCAATCGTGCATGTCGGCGCCAAGCCGGTTTTCGTCGACGTCAAACCAGACCAGTGCCTCGATCCCGGGAAACTCGAGGCGGCCGTGACGCCGCGCACGCGCGCCATCATGCCCGTCCATCTCACCGGGCGTGTCTGCGACATGCCCGCCATCCAGGCGGTCGCCGAGCGGCACGGTCTCGTGGTGATCGAGGACGCGGCGCAGGCGATCGGCTCGATGCTGATGGACAAGGCGGCCGGCGCCTGGGGAGATGCTGCGGCCTTCTCGCTTCATCCGCTGAAGAACCTGAACGCCGCCGGCGATGCCGGATTCCTGACGACCAGCCGTGCCGACGTCGCCGAGCGCGTGCGCCGGTTGCGCAACCATGGGCTGGTTGATCGCAACACCGTGGCCGAGTTCGGCATAAATTCCCGCCTCGACACGCTGCAGGCCGCCCTGTTGCTGCGCCGCTTGTCGAGCCTGGAAGAGGTCACGAGGAAGCGGCGGGACAATGCCGCGCGCTACCGGGCGCTGCTCGACCCGAAGCACGTGTTCCATCCGCCTTGCCGCCAGGAAGAGTTCAACACCTTTCACACGTTCGTCGTTCAAGTCGACCGGCGCGACGAGCTGCAGGCCTTTCTCAAGGAGCGCGGGATCGGGTCGGCGATCCACTACCCGATCCCCATCCATCTTCAGCCGGCGGCCAAGGTTCTCGACTGCAGGCCGGGCGAGCTGCCCGTGACAGAGCGGCAGGCCGGCCGCATTCTGTCCTTGCCGATCCACCAGTTTCTCACGGAGGCAGACATCGAGCAGGTGTCGCGCACCGTCAACGGATTCTTCCGATGAGCGGCAGCTTCATCGCCGGCCATGACGACGTCCTCGGCGCCGCCTTCCTGCGGGACGGGTATGTCATCAGCCAGGTCGAGGACGTGCCTTCGCTGACGCGCATCCGCGATCGGCTGGCAGCGCTGGCCGCGGCCGAGCTCGGCAAGGCGGCGCCGAATGCACCGCAGGATTTTCTCGACAATATTCACAAGTTCGTCCCGATCGAGAAGCTGAACGACTTCCGCGTCAGCCTGATCGGCAAGATCAACGCCGAGTCGTGGGTGCGCGAGGCCTATTATCGCCTTGCCGAAAAGGCGCTGCATGCGCTGGTCGGCAACGAGCTTGCCATGCAGCGGCGCGTCAACCTGTCGATTCAGCTGCCGGATGACGAAAGCTCGCTGCTCCCGGCCCACGCCGACACCTGGTCCGGAGATTCGCCGTTCGAGGTCGTGCTTTGGCTGCCGATGGTCGATTGCTTCGACACCAAAAGCATGTTCGTGCTGCCGCCCGAGGTGAACGCCCGCATCGCGCCGTCGCTCGCCAAGTACGAGAGCGAGGGAATCGAGGCGCTGTTCCGCGAGCACGAATCGGAGTTCCGCTACCTCACGGTCAAGTACGGGCAGTATCTGCTGTTCGACCAGAACCTGATCCACGGCAACCGGATCAATCGGGAAAAAACGACACGGTGGACGTTCAATTGCCGGTTCAAGGGCCTGTTCACCCCCTATGCCGACAAGAAGCTGGGCGAGTTCTTCGAGCCGATCACGTTGCGGCCGGCAACCCGCATGGGCCTCGCCTACAGGCCTCCGGGAAATTTCCGTGGCTGATCGCAAGGGTTATCGCGGCTACATCGGCACGCGCCCGCTCAACGGCAGTCGCACGCCCCAGTCGGTACAGAATCTCGTCGTGCGCGACTACGCGCAGCGCAACAAGCTGCAATACCTGCTGTCGTCCGTCGAATACGCGATGCCGAACTGCTATCTCATGCTGAACGAGGTGCTGGCGGAGTTGCCGAAACTCGAAGGCGTGATCTGCTACAGTCTCTTCATGTTGCCGGCCGATGCCGACAGGCGGCTGACCGTCTATCGGCGCATGCTCGCAAGCGGCGGCGTGTTGCACGCCGCCCTCGAGGCGCAGACGCTGAGGGGCGAAGACGACATCCAGCGCTGGGAGGATATCTGGCTGGTTCAGCAGGCACTTGCCTCGTCCCCCACGGTGATCTGATGGCTCGCATCGATTTCCTGCAGGACATGCACTCGAAAACGAAGCGCGACTATGTCGGCCGTGTCACGCAACACGACAAGACCGAGTGCGCTGTCGTCGCCAAGCAGTTCGGGGCCGAGTACTGGGATGGCCCGAGGCAGTTCGGCTACGGCGGCTATCGCTATGACGGCCGCTGGCGGCCCCTGGCCGAGCGTCTGGCGGCGCACTACGACCTCAAGGCCGGCGAGCGGATACTCGATGTCGGCTGCGGCAAGGGCTTCCTGCTTCACGAATTGAGCCAGGTCGTGCCCGGCCTTGTCGTGGAAGGGCTCGACATTTCCGCGTACGCCCTGGCCAACGCAAAGCCCGAGATCCAGGAAAAGCTGCATCTCGGCACGGCCGACGCGCTGCCCTTCGCGGACAAGAGCTACGATGCGGTCGTGTCGTTGGGCACGCTGCATAATCTTCCCGTGGAGCGGGCACTCAAGGCCTTCGCCGAAATCGCGCGGGTGAGCCGGGAAGCCCGCAATTACGTGATGGTCGAGTCGTTCCGCAACGAACGCGAAAAGACCAACCTCATGTACTGGCAGCTGACGTGCGAGAGTCTCCTCTCCATCGCGTCATGGGAATGGATCATGGGGCAGGCGGGCTACCGTGGCGACCATGGCTTCATTTTCTTCGAATAGCTGCTCCCTGGAGCCTTGCCCGGCCGCGTATCGATCGAAAAGCTGGAGTGACTGAAGATGGCACGTGCACTTGTCACCGGGGCGGCCGGTTTCATCGGGAGCCATCTCGTCGATCGGCTGCTGGCGGACGGTCATTCCGTGGTCGGCGTGGACAATCTCGCCTGCGGTTCGGACATCAATTTGACGGATGCCGCGCGCAACCCGTCGTTTCAATTCCATGTCGCAGATGTCGCCGAGTTCGACAGCATCGCAGCGCTTTTCAAGGACGTGGACTGGGTCTTCCATCTCGCCGCCCTCGCGGACATCGTGCCTTCGATCCAGCAGCCCGTTCCCTACCATCGTGCCAATGTGGACGGGACGATTTCCGTTCTCGAAGCGAGCCGCGCGGCGGGGGTGAAGCGCCTGGTCTATGCCGCGTCGTCCTCCTGCTACGGCATTCCCGATGTCTATCCGACACCGGAACAGGCGCCGCCGCGTCCGATGTATCCCTACGCCCTCACGAAATGGGTGGGCGAGCAATACGTGTTGCACTGGGCCCGGACCTACGGCTTGCCGGTGGTCTCGCTGCGCTTTTTCAACGTCTACGGGCCGCGTGCACGTACCAGCGGAACCTATGGCGCCGTGTTCGGCGTCTTCCTGGCCCAGAAACTGGCAGGTCTTCCCTATACCGTTGTCGGGGACGGCACCCAGACACGCGACTTCACCTTCGTGACGGACGTCGTGGCGGCGGTGGTCGCGGCTGCCGAAAGCAACGTCGCCGGCCTCTCGATGAACGTTGGCTCCGGCAATACCTACAGCGTCAATCGCCTGGTGGAGTTGCTGGGCGGACCGGTTACCTACATTCCGAAACGACCCGGCGAGCCGGACTGCACCTTTGCCGATACCTCGCTGATCCTCCGCACCCTGGACTGGAGCCCCCGGGTTACCCTCGAGGAAGGGGTGCGCCGCATGCTGGAGAATATCGACTACTGGCGAAACGCCCCGGTGTGGACGAAGGAGCGTATCCACGACGCCACCGCCGACTGGTTCAAGTATCTCGGCCGCACTCCTGGCGCGTGAGTTGCTCAGGCCTTTGCCGCCCGCTCCTCGGGCGTGAGCGAAAGCCCGACCGAGACATGAGTCCGCGCCGATTCGGCGGCCGCCTCCATCACTGCCATGACCGCCAGCGCATGAAGCGGCGTCACCACCGTCTCCATGCTGCCGTTCAGCGCCTCGACGATGCCCCTGTAGTAAAGCCGCTGGTCGCCGGCCACGGCGGGCAGGGTGCGCGATGCGCCGGCTCCATCGAACACGACAAGAGGATCGGGATCTTCTCCCCAGCCCGGATCGCCGGGCCTCATGCCGCTGCGCAACTGCTGCTCCTGGCGGTCGGCAAGCTGCTTCACCAGGCTGCCCTCCGTCCCGTGGACGGTGAAGCGGGCCGTGCCGCCGGCAGCCAACGAGCCCGTATGCAGGATCACGCGTCGTTCCCGATAGTCGAGTACGACATGCGCCCAGTCGTCTGTGACAGCACCCGTGCGCTGACGTGCGAAATTGCCCTGCACCCGGTCCGGCAGCCCGAAAAGCTGCAGGGCCTGGTCGACCAGATGCGGCCCGATGTCGAACCAGGCCCCGCTGCCCGGGCGCGGCTGCTCACGCCAGCGTCCCCAGACCTGCGGACGGAAGCGATCGAAATGCGACTCGAAATGCGTGACGTTGCCGACGAGTCCCTCGGCGAGTGCCTTGCGCACGGTCAGGAAATCGCTGTCCCAGCGGCGATTGTGGAATACCGACAGGAGCACGCCATGGCGCCGAGCCAGGGCAACCAGCTCGCGGGCCTCGGCCAGGTCGACCGTGAACGGCTTCTCGACGACGACATGCTTGCCGGCCGCGAGTGCCGACCGCGCGATCGACGCATGGCTGTCGTTCGGCGTGGCGATCACGACCAGATCGACCCGGCCGGATGTGGCGATCACCAGGGGATCGGAGTCGACCTCGGCGTCCGGCAAGTCGGCGCGCACCTTGGCGGCGTCACTCGACGCTACGGCGACGAGTTCGAGACCCGCCACCGCCTGGATCAGCGGTGCATGGAACGTCTTGCCGGCCAATCCATAGCCGCAAAGGCCGACGCGAACGGTGTGGGGAAGATCCGCCATGTATATCTCAGGAATTCCCAGCCCGGTCTCGTTCGCCACCCGTGGAAGACACGTTTTCACGCCCGAATTTCGACCGACGCGGCCTGGTGCGGAGCAAGGATTCTTCGTCTATTAGGCTTCCTGCCATGGACATCAATGCGCCCTCCCTGTACGCCACCCCGGCAAGCGTGTGAAGTTGCCGGCTCCGGCTGGCTCCAAGACCCTCTTCTATCGGATTGATTTTGCAGTGTTTAGCATGCTTTTGATCGACGGCGACCGGGTCGCTTGGCGCAAGACATCCTCCGGTCTCTTTGCCTCAGCCGGGATCGAACGGGTCCTTTGGCTTCCAGGCGGGAAGTTCATTCGCCAGTCCAACGCACCCATGCGCAGCCCGTGTGATTCCAGATGAAGACTTGCCGCCTGTGTTCCAGCAAGAACCTGACCGACGCCATCGACCTGGGCGCAATGCCGATCGCCCACCGCATGAGGAAGCGGCAGGACGAGGCCGAGCAGCACTACCCGCAGCGCTATGTGCTGTGCCGTGATTGCGGCCTGATGCAGATCGCGGACCCGATCGATCCCGAGGAGCTTTATCGGGAATTCAACTTCTGCTTCTCCGGCTGGAAGCCGCAGCCCCATATCGCGGCGGAGTTCGCGATGATATCGCGCACATCGCCAGGGAAATCGATGCTGGAGATCGGCAGCAACGACGGCCTGTTCCTAATCGAGGCACGCAAGAGCGGCTTCGGTCCCCTTCTCGGCATCGAACCCAATCGGCTCGCGACCGAGCAGGCGCGCTCGGGCGGTCTTTCGATCGTCAACGAGATGCTGACGCCGGCGCTCGCCGCCGACCTTGTGGCCAAGCACGGCAGGTTCGACACCGTCGTCGTGCGGCAGGTGCTCGAGCACTTGCTCGACATTCCCGGCTTCTTCACCTGTGTCGACCTGCTCCTTGCACCGCAGGGCATCCTGTTTGTCGACGTGCCCGACGTCGAGCAAGGCATGCGCAGCGGCGACGCGACAATGCTTTGGGAGGAGCACGTCAACTCCTTCACGACGCCCGTCCTCGAAAGCGCGCTGGCCCGCTTTGGTTTCGCGGTCGTCGAAAGCGAGCGATACAACTTCTCCGGGGGCACGATCGCGGTCGCGGCGCGACGCGGCGCCGCTCGGGGGACGCCTCTCGATCTCGAGAAGCACCTGGCGGTCGCCGGCAAATTTGCCGAACGCGTCGAGGGCTACCAGAAGAGGCTGAAATCCGTTCTGAGCCGGGCACGCGACGCCGGCTTTGGCATCGTGCTTTACGGCGCGGGCAATCGAGCCTGCACCCTGACCAATTCAGGAGATCTCAAGGGGCTGATCGACTACGCGGTGGACGATCAGCTGGAGCGGCAAGGCCTCTTCATGCCGGGAACGGGCATACCAGTCCGGCCGTCGGCGGAGCTTGCACAGGAGAGCCGGCCGTTTCTTTGCCTCCTGGCCGTGAACAACGAGCACGAGACGAAGGTGACCGCCAAAGTGCGCGAGCTCGCCCGAGCGCCCGCTCACATCTTTACCGGCCTGTCGCCGGCGGATATCCACGCGGAGCTGGATCGCGTGTCGGCCCTGCTCGATCGCGAAAACGCACCATGAGCAATCCGCCGCCTGCGGGCAGGCTTTACTCCTACTATCGCGACTCGGGCATCTCACCGACCTTCGGCTCGCTTCAGACCGAGGCCGATCTCGATCGCTTCTGCGAGCAACGGGCGCGACTCTTCACGCTGAAGCTGCAGATGCCGCCCGAGATGTTCCGACATGCACGGCTGCTGGAGTTCGGACCGGACACCGGAGAGAACGCGCTCGTGTTCGCGCGCTGGGGTGCGCAAATCGAACTGGTCGAACCGAACACGGCGGTGTGGCCCCAGCTGCAGGCCTATTTCCGCCGCTTCGGACTTGAAGACCGACTGCTCGGCCTCCACGACAAGCCGATCCAGGAGTTCTCGCCGGCAGATCCAGCAGACATCGTGGTCGCCGAAGGGTTCATCCACACCGTCAAACCGGAGAAGCAGTGGATCGACGTCGTACGCAAGGCGGTTCGGCCCGGCGGTTACCTGATCCTGTTCTACTACGAACGTCGTGCCCTCCTCATGGAGGCTTTCCATGCGGCGCTCTATCGCGAGTATTGCCGATTGATCGGCCAAAGGGGCCCCGACGTGGCCCGTCGGCTCTATGGCACGAAATGGGACGCGATTGCCCATGTCAGGCGCTTCAATTCGTGGGTCATGGACGTTCTCGAGAATCCGTACACACGTTCGCAGTTCACGATGGACGCGCCGCGCCTGGTGCAAATGATGGCCGAGTCGGAGTTCGAGCTTTACCAGTCATGGCCCCGGTATCGGGATGATCTCAGGATGCTGTGGCACAAGACACCGGAGTCACCGGGGTCGATTGCAGGAGAAGTGACCGGGCATTTGCAACGCAGTGCCCTCAGCCACGCGCTGGGCCGGACGCTCTACTGTATCGGAGACGACGCCAGCGTCGCGGCGATTGGCCGCCAGCTCGACAGGCTCCTTCAGACGGTCGACCAGGCGATGGAGACGGGCGGTCACCAGGTCTGGACTTCGATTGCGGAGGGCTTCCTGGACCTGCAGGTAAGCATCGACCAGGACAATGTGATCTACGCCCTGTCGGCAGATGCCCGTCGCTCGGTAAAGGCGATGCTCAACTCCGCCAGCCGTTGCGCGACCTTGGCGGCAACTGGCGATGCGACCGAATTGGCCGCTTTTGCCAATGTTGATCAGCCGTTCATATCTTTCTGGGGGCAGCCTGCACACTATGGCGTCTTCAGAAAGCGCACTCCGACAGACCTCTAGATTTCGCCATTTGGCCAACGGCAATCAACCTAGCGACGGAAAGCGCATGCTGTTTCGATTGATCCCGCCACCAGAAATCGCGTTAGCGATGGCGCTTTCGCTTCTTCTGCCAATCCTCTTTGCAGCTGTCGGTAAGTCATGGCCCAGTGAATCGATCCTTGTTCAATTGGCCAAAAGTTCGGCGCTCTGCCTCGTCCTATGGTTAGCCGCTATCAGGCTCATCGGAATCCGAGTAGAGCCAAGCGCAGCGATCGCATGCCTTTGCATCCTCGCAATTGCCTCCATGGTTCTTTACGTTGGCGTTTCGCTTCTTGCGTATAGTTTTCGCCTTGAGACCCTTCTGACCGTCGGGCGCCATCCAGATGGGCTGACGTACGAAGAAGTGGCGGCGACCTTCGGCGATGGTGCAGGACTGAGTGCCCTGTCCAATGGTCGTATTCGTACGCTGGAATTGCTGGGAATGATCCACCGGGCCGGCGATACAGTGGAGATCACCCCTCTCGGCAGCTTTGTCGCGAAACTTTACGGCGTCGTTCGCAACATCACAAATTTGGTGTGATGATGAGCGACTATGTATGCGCCATTGCGGGTTTTGCACTTGTCCTGCTGCTGTCCTTGGTGTGTCTGCAAGTAACGGCTCGAACCAATCCTTTCCTCGTGCTCATCACATTGGCAATTCTCATCAATGTATGCACGGCGGCGGGGGCTCATCTCTTTATTCCGACGCTCCGCTATTGGCACTACACGCCGCCTTTTTTCTTGTTGGTCATGATCACGATTTTTTGCCTGGGAGCGGTGTTTTCTTCGGCATCCCTGCAAGTGCTGCAGGCGATTTCGCAAAGTGGCGGAAAAGCGACTGCCGCGACTTTGCATGAGGGCGTCATTAAGGAAAATCTGTTCAAACGGCTCGACGAGCACGTCGCCGCGAACCGTGTCCGCCAGTCGGGTGACGCATATCGCGTCACCGAGAATGGCCGATCTCTCATCACATGGATCGAGAAGTTTAAGCGGTTCTTTTCGATTGAGCAGACAGGAATCTATTGAAATGCGGAAGCTGCAAACGCCCAATCGGAAAGCCGTCGCGGAAATAGCAAAGCGGAGCTTCAGTGAGTTGAGGACGAGGGTAACGACTTTCTTCCAGGCAAAGGCTTCGGGTTTTGTGGACGCCTCTGAGGCTTGGTGTTCGGGACCGCAGACAAGTACCGGAATGCTTCGCGGAACCGCAATTGCGCTATGGGGAGCGTTAATTGGAGCTGTGATCGCGTCGCTAGCCGCCTATTGGTTGATCGAGATATCAGAGGCAAGTCGTGCTTATTTCGGGCAGAACCTGGCACAATATCCGGTGTTAGATGAATATAAAAAATCAGCCCTGACCAAGAATGCAGAGAAGACCTTTTATTTTTTATTCTATGGTTTCGGCGTGATATGTGCTGCTGCGGCACTGCATTTTCGTAGGGCCCTGGCGCGCACTCGGGCGTTCACCTTCTTGATCTCGGCCAGTGCCGCCATCCCAGCGCTTCATGTGCTGGTCGCCGGAACCACTCAGCGAAGCGATATTTCGTTCTTCGCCCTGCTGGTTGTCGCCGCAGCTCTGTTCGTTCCCGCTTTAGTGTTTCGCTTTGGCTCGGGGCGGCAGTTGGCGGATGGCGTGCGCCAATCAAGCACAATCGTTTTTGATCCGAGGCTTCTTCGGATAGACGGATATGTAGTCATAGTGCTCGCACTGCTGATTATTCCCTTAAAGCTTCAATTTATTGCGTATGAAAGTGCATATAACAGTCATCCGGTATCATTTTTGATCGGCCCAGCACTGTCCGCACTTGCTGATGGGTTGTTGCCTGGTCGGGATTTCATCGCATTTTATGGGCAAGGCCCATCCTATCTATTCCGCCCATTCCTAAGTACGGATCTTGCGGCAGTATACGGGCGCTATGTCGTCTTTCTGTCGGCGATTGTCTTTGCAATCCACGTGTCTTGCTATTTTGTCTTGCGCGATTTTTATCGCGATCGCGCCCTCGCTTGCGTGACCGCAATTGCATTGATCTTCACTTATCATTTTGGAGCCGGTTCCGTGCTTATGGGACCATCAGCTCTCCCGGTACGGTTTGCCTTGATCTTCGTTCTCGCTGCGGTGACGGTTCAAGCAATGACCAGCTCAAGAAGCATTCGCTGGCTGCTGCTGAGCGGTGCAATCGTCGGCGTTTCAGTATTTTGGAACAGCGAAACCGGCGTCCTCATGTTCGTGGCAGTTCCGGTCGCTTACGTCGGGAATGAAATTTTCAACAGGAAGTTTCCGTGGCGGATCTTCTTCTTCATCGCTTCCGCGATCGCTACTTTTTTGGCTGTGTCAGCCGCCGCATTTGGAGTCGACGCGCTTAGCCAACCTTTTTTTGCATCGCTTGTGGAGCCCCTTCGCCTGCACTCGGCAGGAAACTGGGTGGGCATCGTTATGAATTGGGAGCCTGGAAGCGGCTATATCTACCAGATCAGCGCCCCAGCAGTTGCAATCGCGACCGGCATGGCGGCTCTGGCGAGGGGCAAAGATGCCGAGCCACGACTAGACCGAGAGAGGGCTTATTTGATCTTTTTCTCTATTGTCGCACTGATCTTTACTCCGAAATGGATCAATCGCTCCCTGGATGCCGTATGGCAACAAAATGCTTTCGCATTCCTAATCATTGCGGTGTGGTGGGCACGAATTGCTCTAAGAGGCGCGTATTCCTACTACCCGTCCAAGAACGGCGCAGCGACGCTCATTGCCTCCGGTGGGATTTTTGCCCTGTTGATGCTCTGGAGTATAGCGGATCGCCTGCAGCCCAACATTAAAGTCGGCCTCAAAGCGTACGTCGAATTCCCTACCGCTATCAATCTCTCGCGCTTGTTTCGCAGCGAAGATTATGGGATCGACATGCTCGTGGATGACAGCGATTTCAAGCTGGTCAATTCATTGCTCAAGCTGCGGGAGCCAATGCTGCTCCTTTCGAATCGGGACTGGTTGGTCCTGATGAAGCTGGGACGAGCACCCAAGAGCTATTTCCTGCCACTCGATGAAATCTTTAGTTCTGATCATTTGGCGCGAAGTTTCGATGGTGCCAAGTACTTGTTCGTAGATCGAGACTACAAGTTCCCCCCATATGTTTGGCTCAAAGACGATCTTCAGGATCGCCTGCAGCGTGAATTTCGTTTGGTGGGCGAATCTACGCGATTTCTGGTATACGGACGCATACAATGAACACATCCGGTGTTCCGTCCAGATTTTGGTCGATGTGGTAATTGTAGCGGAGTCGGACGTCCTTCATTGACCGCCCTTTGATTTGCTATAGCATTTTGCCGCTTTCTCAACCTCCGCTTCGTGTAGAGTGCCATTGATTCGAAGCAATTCAATCCCCTTCCGGCCCGAGAACTTTGCCGTGTGATGTTTCTTACGAATACCGGTTTCAGAACGGCGATTTCCGTATTGTTGCTCTGCGCTGCTATCGCCTATCTGCTTACGCGCGACGAGTGTTGTTCGATGGATTCAAAGCTGCTGCTTGCCGCGGCGGCCATACAGCCCGTCAACATGCTCGTTATTGCGACGTTGGCGTGGCGCTTTGTCCTGCTCGCGCATCCGCCGCGCCCTGGTCTTTGGTCGAGTTTCAAGGCCAGCATGCTGGCAACCGGGCTGAACATCTTGCTCCCTGCCCGCGGCGGCGACTTTGTCAGGCTTACTTATCTCCGGCAGCGCGAGGGCACGCCGCTCGGTACGGGTCTTTCCATTTCGATCATTGAGCGGGTTGCCGATCTGATCGTGCTCTCCGCGATGGCGATCATCGTCGCCAGCTTGGTATTGCAGTCGCAAGTCATCGTGCCGATCGTCGCGATCGCGGCACTCGGCGTTGGACTAATTATGCTCTCGGCGCTGCTGCCGTTCTGGCTCGCCATCCTGTACAGGATATTTCCAGCCGCCATGGCAAATTTTCTCGCGTCGGTCATGACGGAGACTGCGGCTCGAATCCGCGACGGAAAGATCTTTCTCGCGCTCGGCGCTTCCGTCATCTTCATGGGGCTGGGTCTGGTTGCAACCCTGATTTTTTTCCGGATCGCGACCGAACAGGAGTTCTCGCTCACCCTCGCGGCGATGGTCCTTGTTTTCGCGAGCCTTGGCGGTGCGATCCCGATCCTTCCCGGCGGCCTTGCCACATTCGAAGCCGGGGTTATCGCAGCCCTGATGTATGGCGGATATTCGGCAAGCGACGCCCTAATGCTGGCAGTCGTCTATCGCCTTCAGCAGTACGTCATGGCGACGCCTCTCGCCCTGGTGATCGCTTCCCGTGAGCGCGTCGGCCTGAGCGCGATGTTTTCTGAAATGTTTCGACTGTTTACGAACCGGCGCGCGCGAAGGGCCCCAACTCCGACATCCTCTGTGAATGAAAAGCGTTAGGCCACTCGATCGCGAGAGCGCGCAAGACAAGCCTGCCGAGATCGAATGCCGATTCGAACGGGCGCTGACCATCGTCGTTCCGGCACTCAATGAAGCAGCCGCCATTCGCCAAGTCGTCGAAGGATTGGAGCGTGTCGCAGCAGAATGCCTCGACCGGTTCGAAATCGTGGCCATCAACGACGGCAGCACCGACGATACCGGCACAATTCTCGATGCACTGAAAAAGAAGATTCCCGAACTTACGGTCGTGCATCACGCACAACGCCAGGGTGTCGGTACCGGTTTTCGCGCAGGGCTCGCGCTGGCAACCACGCCCTTCATCACGGTCGTTCCAGGCGACGGCGCCTATCCGCCGCAAAATCTGCAAACGGCGTTCAGGATGGTCGGCAGCGCACGCCATATCGGCTCGATGCGCACGAACCAGCTCTCGGCCCGTGGGTCGTTTCGTTCGGTCTATTCGTGGGCATACAAGTTCGGCATCGGCTGGCTGCTTCAACTCCCCGTCAGCGATCTCCACAGTCTTCACATTTACGCCGTCGACTCGCTGCGGCGGTCGCGCCTCACGCAGGACGGCTACCTGTATGGCATTGAAGCGCTTTCGGCCGCCGACATCGACCCGCATGACCTGAGGGAAACAGAGGTGACGCTTGCGCCCGATCGGGACCGCGCGAACCGCTCGCTGCGTTTCTCGACCGTGTTGGATTTGCTTTCTGCGCTCGGCGGTCTTTCCGATCGCCTGTTCGCGGGCTTGAAAGCACGCGGGCTGCTGGCGTTTCTGGCCGCCTATAGTTTGGTTTGGGTCCTAGTCTGCCTGCAGTTCAGCGAGACGCCCCATCTTCAGGACCTGGTTCCGAGGTCCTCTTGGTCCTATCTCACGGCGACGCTCGCCACGTTGCCAGCAATTGTCCTGATTCCTCTGACATTTGGCCTGTTGCTGCTTTCGCTATTCGATCGCAAGAACAACATTCCCCGCCCGTCCGATGACCATATCCTGTTGTCGATCATCGCGGGCACGGCTGCGCTCATACCGCTTGGCACACTTCTGGGGGCCGCCGGCTTGCTGCGGCCGGCCATTCTTGTGCCGGCGTGCCTGGCTGTCGTCTGGTTCGGATTGCTGCGGCATCCAGGCGCGCTGCTGTCGTTCTTCGATTACGTGCTGCTTCGCGGCACCGCGACAAGAACTTCCATTGTGCTGATACGCGTGGCCGTGCTCTGCGCGCTCCTGCTCGTCCTGATCGGACAGGCTTTGCCGGTGGACGTCTGGATGACGGACGTGATGCAGATTTACTATGCGTTCCTGGCGCGCGTGAAGGCGGCCGGCAACTTCTGGATCGACCCATCCGCGCCCGATCTATCCAATTTCCTCATTGGCCGCGGCAACGGGCTGCACCTGATCTTTGCCGCCATGTTTCACCCCTACATCGGTGGCCTGATTAGCTTCGCCTATGTCTGCGGCATTCTGCTCATCGTCCGGCGGACCGGTACACTGCTGTTGGACGGCACGCTGGGAAAGCAGGCCGACTTGCGGGAAAGCGCATGGGTGGCGGCCCTAGATCTGCTTGTGTTGGCGACACTGATGTCGGCGCTCTTGCGCATCGAATTCGCGAAGTATCACCTGCAGCTCGGCTTCCTTATTGCCGCAGGCCTCTATCTCCTCGTCCTGCAACTTCACCGCGGGACGAGTACGGGGGCAAAAGCCCTGCTCGTGACCGCGATCACGCTCGCCGTCGTGCTGCCGCTCATTCTTCCGCAGCATATTATATTTTCTGGCATCCTCCTCGGCGCCGCTGCCGCTACGGGACTTCTGTACCGAGACTGGAAACTTGCGTCGACTGCCGTGAGCCTAGGCGTCATTGCCGGCCTCGCCTGCCTCCTCTCGTTGACGGTCAACTACGCTCACGTGGGCATTCCCGAACTTTTTCCTACCTCGATCTTCGCCAGGTTCGCCGATGTAGAACGGTATGGACAATTATCGAGCTTCGAAGTCTGGCGATATATATTTCTGGCTCAGAATCTGAACGATCAAGCCATTGAGATCGGCCCCAGAACGGCTGAACGATTGATGACGTTCCTCCACGGAACGCTGGTCAATGCAATGCTGCTCGGTTCGGCGGAGCTGCGCGAATGGGTCCTCCAATGGGTCGACTATCACTGGAAGTGGCTTGCCGCCGACCCATGGTTTGCCGTCGCCTGCCTCTCTCCCCTGATCCTCGTCACGCTCATCGTCCTGTACAAGCCGCGCGCGCAGATACTTCCCGTCACCATCGCCGTATTGCTGCTTACGGCCCCGGTCGCCTATATCGCCGGCCAGTGGCCCAGCGTGTTCGTGATCGCCGCGCCGGTAGCCCTCTATGCGATCCTTTCCGCCCGGGTAGCGGCGCACATTGCGGCGGCATTTGCCAGACCTGCCACGCTCGTCAACGAGCGTTCCGAAAACGATGGCGGCATGAGCTTTACTGGAAGGGTGCTGTTGGCATTGATGTTCGTGTGGCTTGGAATGGGGCTTCTTTATGCGCTCGTACCCGGGGAGAGCATCAACCGGATGTTTCTTGCGTTCGCTCCCTTGACTTCGGTTCTCGTCGTTCTGCTGGTCTGTGTGTGTGCGAGATTGTTCTTGAACGCGCGCTCGACAGCAATGGCGCTGACAAGAAATACGGGGCATCCGGACCGATTCAAGGTGGCAAATCCCGCTCAGGTCGTTACCGGTCTGATTATCTGCGCAGCCGTGCCCGCTGTTCTGATCGGGGTTCCCGCGGCGCAACTCGGCGTCGGCACTCCATTCGCAGCGCTCAGCATCGCCGTGCATATGCTGATTGTCGCTCTGGCGGGCGCCAGCCTCTACGGCCTGCTCCGGTCGGCCCCCGGATCATTCAAAGGGCTTTCGCTGTCGCGCTGGGCTTCGCTGGATATGCGTTTTGTCAGCCGAGCAGTCGCGGCTGCCTTCGCCCTCTTCGCGCTGACCAGCGTATGGAACGAGCGCGATACTCTTCTTCACATGGTCGAGCAGGTCAGAACGCCGGCTGATGGGCCAGTATATGGCGAATACGCCTGGAACTTCGATCGCTGCCTCGATATGGCCGAGATCGCAAAGGGACGGGGCAGGATCCTTCCCGTGAACGCGACGGAACAGGCCATTCCCTGCTACGCGCCGATCGGTCTTCCCCGCGGCACCTTCGTCCATCACTACAATTCGCTCCTCGCGCCCCACTACATGCTGGTGCTGTACGGATCTCCCGACGAGCTCGAAACGTTCTATCGCGCAAATAACGTGAACTTCTTCTATTTCGACCGGCAGGAACGCGACTATATTTGGGGGCACGGCTTCAGCAGCCTGTTCGAGTCCGCAAGCCTGGAGCGCCGGTTCGACGTTGCGCACGAGGCGAAGGACTATTTTCTTCTCACCTGGCGGGGACAGGGCCAGCGGCCGGTAGACGCGAAAGTCGCCGACGAGCTGGCGCGGCTCCAGCCGATCAAGATCAAGAACTGGCCCCTCGCCGAAGAGGCGTACGAACGGCTCAGGCAAGAACTTCTGGACTCTCCAAAAGCAAAAGCGAACTGAGCGTCGACTCTACGGCTCAAGCCGAACGTTTGGCTCCCTTCATCATCTCCCGTCAGTTCTCTTCATGGTGCCGCTCAATTCTCGCGCATGGTCGCCGCGACGGACAGATTGTCGGCAACCCATCTTCGAGTATTGTCGTCGAATGACCGTCGACCAAGCAGTGTTTCTCGTCGGAGGACTCGGCACGCGCCTGGGCAGCCTTACGGCCCACAGCGCCAAGCCCGTTCTCGACGTTGCCGGCAAGCCATTCGTGGAACACCTGCTCGGCGAGGCGAACCGATTCGGCTTTCGGAAGGCCCTGCTGCTTTGCGGCCATCGGGCGGCGGACCTTCGCGCTGCCTATGACGGGAGGAGATTTGGTGACTTGAAGGTCGAGGTTGCGGTCGAAGCCGAGCCGGCTGGCACTGCGGGCGCGCTTGCGTTATCGGCCGACAGGCTGGACGAAGTCTTTCTCCTCGCCAACGGAGACTCCTTCTTCGATTTCAACTGGCTCGCCCTCCTCCCGTCCCTCGAGCGTGACGACTGGACCATGCATGCCGCGCTGGCGCTCGGCGTACCCGGCGGCCGGTACGGCCGCGTGGAGCTCGAGGGGGACCGCATCTCCCGCTTCCTGCCCAAGGGCGAAGGCGACCTGCCGATCAATGCCGGAATCTATCTCGTGCGCCGCCGCCTGCTGGACCGCATCCAGGCTGTGCCCTGCTCGCTCGAGAACGACATCCTGCCGGCCCTGGCGGCGGAGGGCGGGCTGCTGGGTCGCCCTGTGGAAGGTGCCTTCATCGATATCGGCATTCCCGAGGATTTCGAGCGCGCGCAGTCAGCCCTGCCGATGTTCCTGCGGCGCCCCGCCGTCTTCCTCGACCGCGACGGCGTGCTGAACCACGACGACAATTACGTGCACCGGCCCGACCAGGTCCGTTGGACCGATGGCGCCATCGAGGCGGTGCGGTGGCTGAACGATGCGGGCCACTACGTGTTCGTCGTCACCAACCAGGCGGGCGTGGCGCGCGGCCTCTACGGCGAAGAGGACGTCCTCAGGCTGCACGGCTGGATGCAAAGCGAACTGCGGCGCGTCGGGGCGCATATCGACGGCTTTGAATACTGTCCCTACCACCCCGAGGGCACCGTCGAGGCCTACCGGCGCGTCTCGGAGTTCCGCAAACCCGGTCCCGGCATGATCCTGAAACTCAAGCAGGCTTGGGCGATCGACGAGGCGAGGTCTTTCCTGATCGGCGACCGGGAGAGCGATCTCCAGGCCGCCGCTGCGGCAGGCATTCCCGGTCACCTGTTCACCGGCGGCAACCTGTTCGACTTCGTCAGGCCCCGCGTGCCGGCGCGACGAAGAAATCCCGCCGCCGGTTGATCGCCAGGACGGCCTCCACTGCCTCCGGCGACAACGGCCCGAGGGTACCCGCCAGGGCGTTCGTTTCGGCCTCTCCGGGGCGCAGGATGCCCGGAATGGTCGTGGAGACCGCCGGGAAGGACAGGCAAAAGCGCAAGGCTGCCACTGCCCCTTCCCGCCCTGGCTTGGCCTGGGTGGCCGCCAGAAGGTCGCGCGCGCCGTCGATCCAATTGTCGAGCTGAGCGCGCGGCCAGGCGCGTCGGTGGTCGCCCGGAGCGAAAGACGTGCTGCGGTCGATGGTGCCCGAGAGGAAGCCGAAGCAAAGAGGGGTCCGGGCGACGAAGGCGGCCTGGTGCTCTGCCAGAGCGTCCAACAGGCCGGACGTCAGCGCCCGCACGTCCATCATGTTGAAGTTCGCCTGGATGACCGCCATCCCGGCCATTTGCAGGGCCTCCAGGGCCGTCTGAGGGGTCTTGGCCGAAATTCCCCACGCCCGAACCTTCCCGACCTCCAGAAGGCGCTCCAGGGTCTGCCGGACGTCGTTCGAGGCCAGGACCTCGGAGGGCGGATTGTGGAGCTGCAGGACGTCCAGATAGTCCGTCTGCAGGCGTCTCAAACTTGCTTCCGTCGATCGTTGGAGAGCGGCAGGGGAAAAATCAGGCGCCCGGGTCCAGTCGTCATAGCCGGCCTTGGTAGCGACGACGACGTGTTGCCTTCGCCCGGCGAGCGCCCGACCGATCAGTTCCTCGCTGTGCCCGGCGCCGTAAGCAGGTGAGGTGTCGAAGAAGGTGATGCCGCAGTCGAGTGCCCGGTGGAGGGCCGCCAACGATTGGCCATCGTCGGTCTCGCCGTAGGAGGTTTCGCCGGCACTACGACCGCCGATCCCCCACGCACCGAAGCCGACCTCAGAGACAAGGATCCCGGTGCGACCCAGGCTGCGATAGCGCATCTGCGGCCGCGTTCAGTAGTGCCCGGCCAACTCGGGCGTGATCTCGAGAGCGCGCGGAGAGTAGAGATACGCACCCTTCTTGTTGCCCCACCAGACGATCTCGCGGCACCATTTCTGGAAATCGTCATAGGGCTTGCTGGTGCGGTCGATTTCGACCACCAGAGGCATCTTGCGAAGCAAGGCCGGCTCGCCGCCCCTCACCTTGTTCCAATAGTCGAGCAGATCGTAGTTGAGCTTCACCTTCACATCGGCCCGCGCGAAAGGCTGATGCACCAGGGCATGGTTGAGGCGAACGGCCTCCTCCACGACCTCGACCGGCAGGCCGGAACTCCTCGCCCGCACGGTGTCGGTCAAAAGCTCGCCCGCCTCCCTGTAGAAGGCGTCGAACCTTCCTTCGGCCGTCAGCTTGACGAAAATATACTCATCCGCCGGCCAGAAGATGTTGAGATACTCCTTCGAGAAGACGTACTCCGAGCCACCCTTCTGGATCGACCGGGCCTCGCTTTCGAAGAAGGCATTGATCTCCGCGATCATCGGGAAGCGCCTGGGATCGGCGGCCATGAAGGCCTCGATCATGTCCCGGTAGGAAATGCCGGAAATGCCGTGCGCCAGAATGAGGGGAATCTGGAAAAGCTTGTCGAAGTGCAGCAGCGCGGTCATCCAGCAGAAGGTGCGAGTACGCCGCCAATCGTCGAGTGGCGTCGCCGCTGTCGCGATCACCAGGTCCTGGACTTCCGGCACATCGTCGTCGAGTTCGACCCGTTCGCCGTGGATGTTGATGATCTTTGATTCGACCGTGACCATGCCGTACTTCGCCTGATAGGCCGGATCGCCCATCTCGGCGTTGGGCAGGATCGACAGGTTGTTGAACTGGATGCGGTTGTGCTGGCCGTTTTCCATCAGCAGGTCGACGCCCCTGACGAACGACTCGTAGGTCTCGCCGGGCAGGCCCAGGATCAGGTCCGAGTAGGTCTCGACCTTGTCGCGTGTGAAACGGCGCTGCAGCTCCATGTAGGTGCCGAGCGAGATGTTGTCGCGCTTGATCGCCTCCAGGGTCGGCATGTCGACGCTCTGCATGGAGAGCGCCACCCCCTTGTTGAGGCCGGCGTCCGAGAGAATCTTCTGCGTCTCGTAGGCACGCTCGGTGGCGTTCTTGGTGTTCTGCACCGAGAGCGCCACCGGATAGCCGGTCTGCTTTTTGATGCCGGCGACGTAGTTGGCGATGTCGACGTCGCGCTTCTGGATGCCGAAGTTGGCGTCGCAGCAGAATATGTATTCGATCTTCTTTTCGGCGAACCAGTCGACCTCGCGGAACAGGCGCTCTTCGCCGAACTTCGTCACCTTGGCGGCCGTCGCCGAGCCCCAGTCGCAGAAGGTGCAGCGGAACGGGCAGCCGCGGTTGGTTTCCCACAGGCCGATCCAGCTTTCCTCCCGATTGGCCGCCATGATCTCGTCGAAGGCACCTTCGAGGAAGGGCGACGGGATTTCGTCGAGATCACGCACGCGATCGATGTTCTTGGTCCGGACGAAGGTGCCGTCCGGCTTCACCATGCTGATCCCCGGGATCGTCTCCCAGCTTGCCCGATCGTGGAAGGTCTCGAGAAGCTTCAGGAACGTGCGCTCGCCCTCGTTGTGGACGGCGAGATCGATCTGCGGATTGGCCCGCATGAACGATTCAGACTGGTCCGGCACGTGCGGCCCGCCGAAGATCACGACGATACCGGGCTTCAAGGCTTTCAGCCGGCGCGCGATCTCGAGCGAAATTCTGCCGTTCCAGACGTAGGTGCTGAAGCCGACGATGTCGGCGTCCTTCATCGCCTCGACCGCATCCGCGATACGCACGCGCTTGTAGAGCGGCGGCAGGAAGCGATACCGGCCGGGCTCGGGCGCAAACTTCTGCACATAGGTCTGCAGCAATGCGACCGAATAGGGTAGATAGTTCTGCCCCGAAAACGAGTTGTTGATCTGGACCAAGCCGACCGTCAGCGCCCCGGTGGAGGGCGCCGCCTGCGCGATGGATCCTGCGGCTTGTGGCGTCGACATTCGCTGCGCCTCGTGGCCCTCCGTCCCCTCGTCGGCGAGGCTTGCTAGACCGATGACAGGCTGGAATTGAATCACTCAGACAGGTAGAGCGCCACTCTTCGCAATGCAATAGGATTAAAGCTCATAATACCCTGAATTGGCAGGGAATATTGAAAGAAGCGCCATGGGGACGGGATGACTCTCGCCGGCAAAAAGGTCCTGATTGCGGGTGGGTCGGGCTTCCTGGGGACGAATCTGGCCCTGAGGCTGGCAGACTTGGGAGCCCGGCTACGGCTCACCATCCACCGCAATCCGCTCCAGGCGGCCTTTCCCGGCGCCGAAGTACTCGAGGTCGACCTGCGCCGGCCCGAGGATTGTGCCCGCGCAACCGAGGGCATGGACGCCGTCTTCATCTGCTCGGCCCATACCTCAGGCGCCGGAGTCATCCGGACAACCCCGCTTGTCCACATCACGCCCAATGTCCTGATCAACACGCTGCTCCTCGAGGCAGCCTACGAGGCCCGGGTCGGGAAGGTCTGCTTCCTGTCCAGCGGGGCAGCCTATCCCGGCACCGGCGACCGGCCAGTCACCGAGGCCGAAATGTTCGAGGGCGACCCCGAGGAAGTCTACTTCCACGCCGGCTGGATGAAGCGCTACGCCGAAATCCTGTGCCGGACCTATGCCGAGAAGATTTCCAACCCAATGCAGACCGTGGTCGTACGTCCGTCCAACGTCTACGGGCCCTACGACAAGTTCGACTTCGCCGTCAGCCATGTGACGGCCGCACTCCTTAGGCGGGTCGTCGAGCGGCAATCGCCGCTCGAAGTCTGGGGCACCGGCGACGATATCCGCGACCTGATCTACGTCGACGACTTCGTCGACGGGGTGATCGCGGCCGTGGCCACCGATCTACCGTTCCTCGCCGTGAATATCTGTGCCGGTCGCGGCTACGCGGTCCGGCAAGTACTGGCGACGCTG
The DNA here is from genome assembly GCA_030684475.1 of Reyranella sp. Taxonomy (GTDB): domain Bacteria; phylum Pseudomonadota; class Alphaproteobacteria; order Reyranellales; family Reyranellaceae; genus Reyranella. Next base: position 36,199 of record JAUXWB010000156.1, read on the forward strand.
CTGGAGGTGGATGGCTTCGGCGACGCCCAGGTCACGTTCGATCGATCAAGGCCCAGCACCGTACCGGTACGGCTGATGGACAACGGTCTTGCCCGCGCGCTCCTGGGATTCGAGGCACAAGTACCGCTTGCCGAAGGTCTCAGGCGGACGCTTGCCTGGTACCGGGCCAACAAGGCCGGGCATTAACGCCTAGAATGGCCCTCTGAAGCGCTTGTATCCTTCGGTCATCGAGCGCTCGACCGGCAATTCGATGCCATGCGCAGCACCACGGACCTGCGTCAGGATCGCATCGACGGTCTCGTGCTGGCTCGGATAGTAGATATCCTCGAGGCTCTTGGCGGTCGGGCAGGGCGCCGTCGCCATGCCCAGCATAGCCGGCGGCTGGCGCAGGACGGTCGGGTCGCGCAGCATGAGTTGTCGGCAAACCTCGGCGGCGACACCGTACTCGAGCCAAGACGTATCCGCGATCACGAGCTTGCCGGTCTTGCGGACGCTGTTCGCAACAAGATCCCAGTCGGGATGGCTGATCGAGTTGAGGTCGATGATCTCAACATCGATACCCACCTTGTTCGACACGTACTGTGCCGCCCGCATCGCCTCGAGCACCATGACCGATGTCGCCACCACGGTCACGTCGCGACCCTCGCGGGCGACATAGCTCGTGAGCGGGATCGGCTTTGCCGAAGCCGACACCGAGAAGTCGAGATTGTAGAGCAGGCGATGCTCGATGCTGACCACCGGCCCGGGATGGCGGTTGATGATCTGCGGGTACATGTCGACGATCGCCTGGCTGGTCGACGGCATGACGACTGTCAGGCCTGGATAGTGGGCGAAGGTCGCCTGCGGGCTCTGCGAGTGCTGTGCGCCCTGCCCCCAGCTCCGGCCGACGATCACGCGAATCAGCATGGGGCACGACATGATGCCGCCGAACATGTAGCGATACTTCGAGGCCAGATTGATAATCTGATTCATGGCCAGAAAGGCGAAGTCGGCACGGATGTGCGTCGTGATCGGATAATCCCCGACCAGAGAAGCGCCGATCGCCACCCCGGTCATGCCCTCTTCCATAAGGGGCACATCGAACACGCGCTTTGCGCCATATTTGTCGGCGAGCCCGGTCGTCGAACCGAAGATGCCTTTGAAGTCGTCGACTCCCTGCCCCATGATGAACGTGTTGGGGTGCGCCGCCAATGCGCCGTCCATCGTCTCCAGAAGCGCCCCGGCGTAAGACAGGACACGTGACTGGGTCGGCTGATGCTTCTTCGCAGTGACACTCATGCTCCGGGCCTCGGATCAAATGACGTCGGTCAGCAGTTCGGTGCGGCCCGGCGCGGGACTGCGCTCGGCGAAGTCGACCGCAGCAGCGATTTCCCGTTCGATTTCGGGGGTGAGCTCCTCGACCAGCGTCCGGTCGAGAATCAGTGGATCGCGCGCCTTCCAGGCATCGATGCTGTCGGCGCTGCGATAGCCGAAATGGAAGTCATCGCCGACGCCGACATGTTCCTTGTATCGCCCCGTGGCGATCTCGAGCACGAAGGGCTTGCCTGTCCGGACGACGGCGAGCGCGTCCAGCGTCGCCTGCCGGACGGCCAACATGTCCCAGCCCTCCTCGACCCGGCGCGACTCGATACCGAAAGTTGCCGCGTGCTCGGGCAGGCGGTAGGCCTGCCGGACATGCCTGAAGCTGTGGACGGCGAGCCCGTTATCCTCGCAGATGAAGAGCACCGGCACCTTCGTCAGGGACGCAAAATTCAGGCTCTCGTGATAAACGCCCTCCTCGGTGGCGCCATCGCCGAACACAGCGACGGCAACCCGCGAGCTGCCCGTGCGCTTGAAGGAGAGCGCGGCCCCGACGGCGTGTGGAATGGTGCTGGCTACGACGGCAGACGAACCCATAAGCCCCACCTCGGGAGCAGAGAGATGCATGGAGCCGGCCTTGCCCTTGGAAATGCCGCCGAGGCGCCCGTAAAGTTCCGCAAACATCGCATTGAGCGGGCCGCCCTTGGCGACATAAAAGCCATGCGACCGATAGGTCGCGAACACCAGGTCGTCGGACTTGAGCGCGTCGCAGACGCCGACGGCGACGGCTTCCTGTCCAATCGACAGATGGACCGGGCTCTGGATGCGATCCGAGGGATAGAGCTCGATAACGCGCTCTTCGACCAATCGAATCAGGAGGGCGGTCCGGAAGAGGCGGCGATAGAGGTTATTCGTCTGCAAGAGTTGGCGCTCCCGGTTGGCGGCAGGAGTTACTAAAGTAACATATTCCGACTGGCAATCGCGCTGGCGTTCGGCGTGGCCTCGCCGCATCCAATTGGAATCCATGACCGACTTGGGGTAGTAGGAAAGGCCCCTTCATGTTCCGGCAGAAGCAGTTGCAGCCGTGGATGGATGCGCATGCACTGCCAAGGACAGAAAGCGGAATGACGACCGAGTTCGCAAAGATTGTCGCAGCGGCATTGCAGCGCGAACAGTTCACCTTGCTCGATCTCGGCTGCTCTGGTGGCATCGATCCCGCCTGGCGCGTCTTCGGCAACCGGTTCCGGGCGCTGGGCATAGATGCCAGCGCCTACGAGTGCCACCGCCTGGTCGGCCTGGAACAGCATCCTCATGTGCACTATCGCGCGGCCTTCGTTCGCATGCTGCCGGACCATCCTGCCTACCGCGACTTCGTCGGGAAGCCGTTCAGCACACATCATCCATTCAAACGCACCAACGCACACCGCACTGTTCGCCTGCTGGACGAAACGATCGAAGGGGGATCCTCGGAAGACAAGTTGCTATTCAATCAATGGGCGCATACCGAGCTCGCGAACGAGGCGGAGCCGATCAGCGTGGAGATAGCGCTCGCCGAGCGGAAGTGGGACGACGTCGACTTCATCAAGATCGATATCGACAACGCCGACTTCGAGGTCCTGACAGCCATCGCTGACAACCTGGCGGAATGGAAGGTCCTAGGCACGAAACTCGAGGTCAATTTCTTTGGCGGCACGACCCCGACGGAAGCGACATTCCACAACACCGATCGCGTCATGCGCAACAAGGGCTTTACCCTCGTTGGCCTGGAGCCGCGGAGCTATTCCATGAGCCCGTTGCCAGCGAGATATGTCAACACGGTAGCCGCTCAAACACATACAGGCCGCGTGTTCCAGGCCGATGCGTACTACGTCCTGGATCTGGCTTCGGACGACGACCGGGCTATTGCCCATTCAATGTCGGATGAGAAGCTGGCCAAGCTCGCTGCGATATTTTCGATCTGCAATCAGCCGGACTCCGCCGCCGAACTGATGATTTTGTTTCGAGATCTCTTCAGCACGCTGCTCGATGTAGAACAAGCTCTCGATCTGCTGGCTTTCCAGACCCAAGAAGATCGCGCCGAGAAGCGCGCCTACAAGGACTACATCAAGGAATTTGAGGCTGATTCACCCTACTTCTACCCGCGGCGAGAGCAGCATCTGGCCCCGGCGCCCGTTCGCGCGCTTACGCTTATCGAGCGGCTAAGGGCTGCATGGCAGGCATTCAGCCAGAAATTCGGCAGTTCCTAGGGCGAACGTCTCAAGCGGCGTCCCACAACGCCCGTGACACTATCCGCTCTGGCAACTCGACGTCGCCCAAGCCCCAGTTTGCATCGTTCATTGGCCTTGATACATCGTTCCGTGCAAAGCGCGTCGCCCTGGCCACGAAGTTGCGCTCGATCGACGGCGCGAGAACACTCTCGATGCCCAGCACACGCCGCTTCGGATAGTCGAGCAGCATTCGGAACGTGTGACCTAGATCCCTCTTGTTCCTTTCCACGAACCACCTGTCGAGACGCTGCTGCCATGGCGCCCAGACTGGAAAGACCCGCTGATTGTGGGTCATTGCCTGAACGATCTTGTAGACGGCACAATCATCGGGCCAGCACACCTCCCGTGCGCCATAGCCCGCTGCGGCGTGGAGCGCGATAGAGTCGGCGTCCAGTCCCAATACCGTCGCGTCCGCGGGATATCCCCGCATCTGGTGCCATCGTTCATTCGACAGCAGGGTGAAGTCGCCACAGCCATTCGTATGGAGGTCGCGAATTCTCCACTGCGGACTTTGCTTTTGGCGCACGTGTCGCTGCATCGGCGCACATACCAAGAGTTCGAACAACGCATCATCGGATACGCGAAGCCAGTCGTCGCCCCCGAGTTCTACGTCGCAACGGTCGACGCGATAGACGCATCCGTCGTTCAGATCCTGCTTTGCAATGCGGGCGATAAGCTCGTTCGAGTAGAATGTGTCCAGTGCCTTCGGCGAGAGAAAGACGCCCCGAGCCCGACGGATACCGACACTGAGCGCCGCTACCGTCGGCAGCCCACGCTCCTTCCAGCCCTTCAGGCGCTTGTGGTATTTTTCGTCGACTTCGACGAAGCGGACGGTCGCATACCGAGTATGCAAAGTGCCGAAGAGATCGGACATGCGCGGCCGATCGACGGGCGGATTCCATTCGACGACGATCAACTCAGACGGAATCCGGTGCGCCTCGAGTTGCCGAACGAGAAGCCCGATCGCGTGCGTCGTTCTTTCTGCGTAGTTTTCTGTGTAGCCGTCGTTGCGCGTCCAGCCGACGATCGTCAGGTAGGGACGCGTCGTCCTCCCCTTGCTCGCCTCCGGCATCAGCGTGCGCCTAGACTGGCTTCCAGAATAGCTGCGAATAGCCTTCAAGCACCAAGCTGCCAAAGTTGATGCGCTTGGTTTTTAGAATGCGCGCGCGGCCCTGCTTTTCCAGCTCGATAATTTTACCCGGGAACCCACGCCAGAAATTCCGGACCTCGTGGGCTTTCCACGCCGTATAGTCGACAAGGTTGTTTTCGTGATCGTACCATTCGTAGATCGGCTCGATGTGGAAGCAACACGCCGGCTTCTTCTTCAGAATGAATTCGAGGAAACTCTCCCACTGCGTGCCGGTTTGTTCGAGCGCGCCGACGGTGAAGATCGCACTGCCCGCGGGCATATCGAGCGTCTCGTCGGGGTGAAAGAAGTCGAACTGGCGGCCGGCAACATTCAAGCCGTGCTCCTTGCGCAGCGCCTCGACGATATCAACGGACGGCTGAACCCAATCGAGCCCCATAACCCGTGCTCCGGGAAACTGCTGGGCCACATAGGCGACGTTGAAGCCCGATCCTGAGCCGAACTCGAAGATGCTCTTGAAGCCGGAAAGGTGGCGCTGAACGAACCAGGCACGGTATATCGAATACCAATTGCTCTCGAAGTTCGGATCTTCGGGCTGCACGAACTCTCCGTACAGCCGCACCGGCAGCCCGGGCCGGATATATTTGGGCAGGAGCGCTTCCAGCTTGCCGCCGCTCTTCTCGAAGTCCTCGAGATTCTCGCCCCAGCCCCGTTCCCAGCGCGACTTGTCCTCATTCTGCACCAAAGTGAGCCGTCGGCTCTCAATACGCTGCAGGAGGTCAAGCATGATGCCGTCGCGCTCAGGTCCTTCCAAAACCCGATAGTTCCAGTTGTGGGCACCAATCGCTCCGCGCGTGGTCTCTGACAGAAGGTCGAGCGTGGTCCCGAAAATGTCGGCGAAATCGATCGGTTTCAGCGAAGGCATGAAAGCTCCCCAAATGCCCAGCGCCCGGGCGTCGCACTCATAGCCCCCTGCTCTGGCCGCCATCAACCGTGATGTTCGCTCCATTGACCAGGCCCGCCTGCTGCGAACACAGGAATGCGACCACTGCGGCCACCTCGTCTGCCGTTCCCAGGCGGCCCAGTGGATATTCCAGATCGACCATCCGGGCAAAGCCCTCGGGGTCGCGGTCCCGTTCATCGTCGAAACCCGTGCCCGGAATATGGATACCCCCCGGCGCCACACAGTTGAAGGTGATGCCGTCGCGCACTAGGTAGGGCATCTGCGACAGAGACTTCATGAGCGCAGTTTCGGCAGCCTTCGCCATCGTGAACCACGGCCGTCCGCCACCCTCATTTCCACCAAAGATCGAGGTGATCGTCACGACCCTTCCCCATTTGGCCTGCCGCATCAGCACGAGCGCACGCCGGGTGAAGCGGACTGCCGCCATTGCGTTCTTTTCATAGACCTCCGACCAGATACGAAGTTCGGTTTCCTCGACGATCTCCTTGCCCCAGCGGCCGCCGCCGCCGACATTATTGATGAGGATCTGGATTTCGCCCCACTCCCGCTCCACGGCATCCATGACATGATCCGCGGCGCTGCTTTCGAGGAGGTCGGCAGGTACAGCAAGCGTGCGCACGCCATAAGCCTCAAGCTCAGCGATCGCGCTTCGTAGGCGGGCCTCGGAGCGCGAGCAGATGGCAATATTGCAGCCTTCCGCGGCGAGCTGTCGCGCCGTCGCCAGTCCAATGCCGTGACTGCCACCCGTCACCAGAGCTGACCGTCCCTTCAATCCATAGTCCATGCATCTCTCCGATGCGGGTAGTGGCCAGCCGGCCGCTCCTAGAACGGACCCCGGAAGCGGCGTTCGTGACTGAAGAAGTCCTCGTTCTCGAGATTCGCAGGCTCGAGGCCGAGCATTTCCTCCACATTGCGCACGATCGTCTTGGCATTGGGGTAGAACTCGTTCTCCAGCTCCCGCACCGTCGGGCATGGCGTATGGGCGAAGCCGATGCGCCGGACGGCCGCCTTGAGTTTTCCGAAGCACTTCTCGTTGACCAGCGCTGACAGCTCGGCACTGAAGCCGCTGTGGACCCAGTCGCAGTCGGCGATGACACACCGTCCGGTGCGACTGACCGATTCGAGGATCATGGCTTCGTCGAGCGGCGCCAGCGTGCGTGGATCGACAATTTCGACCGAGACGCCGCGGCGGGCCAGGATGTCGGCAGCAAGGCGTGCCTCCACGTTCATCCAGGACAACCCGACAATCGTCACGTCCCTTCCTGGCCGCAGGATGCGCCCGACCCCGAGCGGCGTCTCATACGGCTCCTCCGGCACGTCCTCCTCAGCCCAATAGAGCCAGCGGTGCTCGAAGCAGATGACGGGATTGTCGTCGCGGATCGCGGCCGTGAGCATCCCTTTCGCATCGGCGGGGGTCGTCGGAGCGATGACCTTGAGTCCGGGAATATGCGTGAAATTGGAGAACAGGCTTTTGCTGTGCTGCGCGCCCTGGCCCCAGCCGCGGCCGATGACGGCACGGATTACCAGCGGCACCTTCAGCTTGCCGCCGGTCGAGTAGGTGTAGTTCGAAATCATGTTGACCAGCTGGTTGGTGGCCAGGATCATGAAATCAACACGAATATGGACGTGAATGGGCCTGAGACCTCGAATGGCTGCTCCCAGTCCAAAGCCAGTCATGGCGTCTTCGGAAATCGGCGTGTCGAAACAGCGTTCCTGGCCGAATTTCTCCACCAGGCCACGAGTCGTGTTGAAAATCTTGGAGTACGTCGGGACACCGATGCCATAGACGAATACTCGGGAATCCCGCTCCATTTCCTGCGACATTGCCTCGCGAAGCGCGCCGCTGTAATCAAGCTTTCTCATAGAACACACCCGCATAAAGTCGTTCCGGCGCTGGAATAGGAGCCAAGCCGGCACGCTCGACGCTCATGCGTACGGACAGGTCAATTTCTTGTTCGATTGTGATGATATCACTCTCGCTGATGCCGTGTTCTCCCAGCCGCCGACGCTGCACCACAAGGGCATCCCGATCGATCCATTCGCGCTGGTTCGTGGTCTTGTCTCGATATCCCCAGTTCCAGTCCTCGCCGATACCGACATGTTCAAGATATCGGCAGCACTTGATGTTGAGAAACGCCGGGCGTCGTTGGTGGCGAGCCTTTTCAGCTGCAACGCGCGTGAGCTTGTAGACGCTCTCCACCTCCCCGGTGTCGTCCTCATAGGAGTCGCAGCCGAAGGGCCTGACGGCCTCGGCGAGCGAGTGCACCATTTGACGGGCATCACGCGGCGTGTCCACGGCATAGCCGTTGTCCTCGCATACGAACAGAACCGGTAGCCGAAACAACGCTGCGGAATTGATGCTTTCCCAGAAGACTCCGGCGTCAACGGCACCATCGCCAAAAAATGCGACGGCCATTCGTCCCGTATCGAGCCGCAGGTTCGCAAAGGCAGCACCAACAGCCACGGGGATCTGAGTGGCGACCACCCCGCTCGACAGCATGTGCCCTTGATCCGGCGCGGCCAGGTGCATGGAGCCGCCCTTCCCTTCGCCAGTCCCGGAAGTGCGCCCGTACAACTCCGAGAAGAATCGGTCGGTATCGTGCGTCTGGGCAAGGAATGCCGCATGACTCCGATACGAAGCGAAAACATCGGCCTTGCCCTCGAGCGCCTGGCAGACGCCCACCGACACGAATTCCTGCCCCATCGACATATGCATCGGAGTGCGCATATGGTTTTCGGGATAGTGCTTGACGATGTATTCCTCGGAGCGCCGGACGAGCAACAGGCTTCTAAAGAGCTGTATCGCAATCTCTCTTGTCATGGGATCAGAGGCACGAGTCATCTTGGGTTCATTGTTTTTGGCGCGATTCTGCAACATAGAGACGTCCGGACTCTAAGGCAACGCCAAGGTCCGGGAGCCGCACCGTTCAGTCGTATTATCAGCCACACGAGGGCACCTGCAGCGTGCGCGGACCGATCGGTTTGGGTGGCGTTTTGCGCCTGGCTAACTTAAGTAGACGATGGAATCGGATGATTGGAATGGATAGACGATGGCTGCTCGACGCGCCCTCATCACCGGCATCACCGGGATGGTCGGCTCTCACCTGGCTGAATATCTCCTGGAATGCACAGATTGGGACATTGTCGGCATGTGTCGCTGGCGCAGTGCCCTCGACAATCTATCGGGCATCATTGGGCGCATAAACTCGGGCGATCGCGTCTCTCTGTTGTATGGCGACTTGCGTGATACGATCTCGATCCAGAACGTCGTTGCCAAATCGAAGCCGGACTACGTCTTTCATCTCGCCGCCCAGAGCTTTCCCCGTACCAGCTTCGATTCTCCACTCGACACGATGGATACCAACATCCAGGGGACGGTTCGCGTTCTCGATGCGCTTCGCGAGCATGCGCCACGAGCCGTCATCCACGTCTGTGCCTCCTCGGAGGTCTTCGGCCGCGTGCCCAGGGAAAAACTGCCCATCAACGAAGAGTGCGCGTTTCATCCCGCCTCGCCCTACGCCATTTCCAAGGTCGGAACGGACCTGGTCGGACGCTTCTATGCCGAAGCATACGGCATGACCGTCATGACCACCCGCATGTTCACCCATACCGGACCGCGGCGCGGAGACGTCTTCGCCGAATCGACCTTCGCCAAACAGATCGCCATGATCGAGGGTTCACTGATTCCTGCCGTCGTGAAGGTCGGCAATCTCCAATCGCTTCGCACAATTGCCGATGTGCGGGATGCCGTGCGAGCCTACTTCATGCTGGTGACAGTCAAGCCGACAGCCGGCGCCTACTACAACATCGGCGGCAGCCATACGTGTACGATCAAGGACGTACTTGATTCGCTGATATCGTTCTCACCTCGCAAGGGAGAGATCCGGATCGAGGTCGATCCCGACCGGCTACGGCCGATCGACGCCGACCTGCAGGTGCCCGACACCTCCAAATTCCGGGCACACACGGGATGGACACCGGAAATACCCTATGAGAAGACCCTGCACGACTTGCTGGAATACTGGCGGTATCGCGTTTCAACCGAAGGCAACCGATTTCTCGCGCGCTGACAGGCGACCCTCCATCGCCCCAAGAGGTTGATCTCCTTCTGATGAAAATGGCCATCTCGCGCACCCCGTACAGGGTCTCGTTCTTCGGCGGCGGTACCGATTATCCGGCTTGGTACCTCAAGCATGGCGGCGCCGTTCTTTCGATTGCAATCAACAAGTACTGCTACATCAGCGGCCGGCACCTGCCGCCTTTCTTTGGCATTCGCCACCGCATCGTCTGGTCCCACATCGAGACGGTGGGCGCCATTTCAGAGATCTTGCACCCCGCCGTCCGCGTGGGCCTTCTTGCGCTGGGCTTTGACGACGAGGAGGGAGTGGAACTGCATCATCAGGGTGATCTGCCGGCACGCTCCGGAATCGGCTCGAGTTCGGCCTTCGCCGTCGGCCTGATCAACGTATTGAACGCGATGCGTGGCAAAAGCCTTTCACCGCATGCGCTCGCATCGACGGCGATCGATCTCGAGCAGAATAAGCTCAAGGAAAGCGTCGGCTGTCAGGACCAGATCGCCAGTGCGTTCGGCGGGTTGAACGTCATCAATTTCGGACGCGACGGCGCCTTCTCCGTTATGCCAGTCAATCTCGGCGATTCTCGTCAAAGGGAATTCGAGAGATGGCTGATGCTCTTCTATACCGGCAGCAGCCGCCTATCATCGGATTTTGCCAAGAACCTCATTGCGAACCTCGACACCAATGCGAGACATCTGCACTTGATGCAGCAAATGGTCCCGAAAGCCGTAGAGATGCTTCGTGAAGGGAAGCTGGTGGATTTCGGCCGCCTCCTGCACGAGAGCTGGACATTGAAGCGGGGTTTGGCGAACGGCACCAGTTCACCCGCGATCGACCGGCACTACGATGATGCCATGCGCGCCGGCGCGCTCGGCGGTAAATTGCTCGGTGCCGGTGGCACGGGATTCATGGCGTTCGTCGTGCCCCCCGAATGCCAGCAGAGGGTTCGCGAGGCTCTGTCTCAGCTCATCAGCGTCCCTGTTGCGATCGATTATTCCGGCTCGACGATCATCTACAGAACGGACGAATAGCGTGGGCCGCCAACCCATAAGATATCGCGTGGCCTTCTCGACTCCCTGGTTTGAGATCGAGGAATCGATTTCGGACGGTGCCTCCGAAATGCAGCCATACTACCGCATGACGGCATCTGACGGCATCATCTGCCTGCCTTTGACGCCCGAAGGCCAATTTCTGATGATCAGACAATATCGGCCGAGCCTTGATGCCGAAACTCTGGAAATCCCTGCCGGCGCAATGGATGGGGGCGAGTCTCCGTATTCGGCTGCCCACCGCGAGGTCCTGGAGGAAACGGGATACAAGTGTGGTCTGATGTGCCCTCTTGGATCGGGCCGCCTCTATCTCAATCGCTGCACGCAGCGTGAGCACCTATTTCTTGGTATCGACGCGGTTGCCGTCGCCGGTGCATCCGTTGAGGCCGGCATCGCCCCGATCCTCGTTTCGCGCGCCAGCTTTCACGAGATGGTGTTGCGCGATGAAATGGAGCAAACGGCAGTTCTGTCTTTGATCGGTCTCGCATCTGCCAAGCTTGGCATCGATCTGATCAGGGACCCCATCGAGGATATCCGTCGACGCGTCCAAGAACACGTCTTCAGGGAGTAATGGAGATGGAAGTGTTCCCGACCAAACTCGAGTCGGTTCTCTTGATCCGGCCGCCTACAGTATTCGAAGATTTTCGAGGCCACTATATCGAGACCTACAACCGGGACGTCTATTTCAAGTCCGGTATCCCGATAGAATTCATTCAGGATGACATCTCGATATCTCACCGGCACGTGCTGCGCGGCATCCATGGAGACACCAAGACGTGGAAGCTGATTTCATGCCTGCAAGGCAGCTTCTACTTTGTTGTCATCAACAACAATCCGACATCGTCACAGTACAGGCAATGGGCGTCCTTCACCCTGTCGGACACAAACCACCTGCAGGTCCTCGTCCCGCCGCATTTCGGGAACGGACACCTGGTCATGAGCGATCAGGCCATTTTTCACTACAAGCAGAGCACCGACTACGATCGGGCAGGCCAGTTCACGTTGCGTTGGAACGATCCAAAGCTCAAGATTTGGTGGCCCGTCAGCAATCCGATCGTGTCCGAGCGCGATCAGGGAGAGGATTGACGCAGCTGCACCCTGTCGCGCGTTCAGCGACAGGGGACGACGGGAGGTGGCGTACCTCTCGGTCGCCGGCGTGACCCGCTGGAGACGGATCGGACTACGTTGAAGACTCGGCCATAAACCGATCGAGTTCATCTATCGCGCAAATGATGTGGTAGAAGCTGCTCGCTGGCATCACGTCGGTGCTTGGCATCCCATTGTGGTCCAGCCGATCGATCCAGCCGCCCAATGGTTCAGCAGTCAGGAAGTGCTTGCTGAGCAAATTGGCCAAAGTCGCCGCTTTGAGACTTGTGCTGCCCCGCCCTTGCCTGGCTTCTGCAAGATTTGCCTTGATCGCCTCCGCTACCGGCCAAAGCCGACGCGAAAGCGTCCGATGGGAACCGTCGGCCAACACCTCATCGACGACCAGACCGGCGCTGTCTTGACCATAGGTATCAGCATGTGCGTAGAGGGAATTTACATAAGGTTGAACAGAACGCCCGGACTTGCACTCGAAGCGCCGGAGCAACCAGATCCATTCATAGTGATGCCCCGGCTCTACGACATTTCCGGCCGCGCCCCCAGCAGGTCGCAAATCGGCATCGAAATATTCCCCTAGGACGCCCGGATCAGGGCGAAAGAAACGATTGGCGAAAAGATCAAATAGGTTTGCGGCCTTCGTCAGGTAAGTCCGGTCGGCAGAACTCGACCACAGTGCGAGCAGCGCCTCAAACAGATGCATGTGAGGATTCTGCCGGCGAAACGCGTTCCCCGTTGGCAACGCTTCGACGTAGCCGCCGCCGGGTGCCTTAAGACTTACTTCCATGAAAGCCAGGGTTTCGTCGGCGAGCGCCAATGCTGTGCGCTTCCCTGTTGCCTGCACATAGGAAGCTATTGAAAGCAGGGCGAACGCGTGGGCGTAGAGGTCGCGCTGGGGGTCGGCGATCGCCCCGTCACGATGGATCGAATAGATCCAGCCGCCATATCCATCTCGCATATGGAAGTCACGCAACATGGACGAATAGGCAAGTTCGACAAGTGCGAGCGCATCAGGATACCAGTTCTTTCGGTACGCAAGTGCATAGACATAGATTTGACGGGCCTGAACCATGAGACGCAACGGCGCGTCAGGCATGCGCTCTCCCTTCAGCGACAGGCGTTCCTCGAATCGCCCATGCTCGCCATCGAAGCCCGACGTCGCCCAGAATGGCAGGGCGTGACGAACGACCCAGTCTCGAAGGGAGGTGGTGGAAGAGGCCAGCAACTCGGCGACCAATGTCGAATTTCCTCTCGTCGGCAGCGTTAGGTGCTGATCCTCAGAAATGCCGAGTCGACGCTTCCGGTGCTCGGCGTTTCATGGGCGGCATTGCGAATCAACAGCCAACGCGGTGCAGCCGAGCCATGCGTCGTCAATGTAAGTCGCTGCGCTGTCGGACGCGCGTCGAGAGTGATCTCGCGACCAAGGAAATCGTTCTTGTCGTCACCCGTCAGGACAAGCCCGACCGCTCCGGACGACAGTCTTACCTCCAAGTCGGCTGCCCATCTGCGATTGGCCGCCGACGACACGCCGAGATTCCGCACCGCGTCGCCGATATCCAGGGCACAGGCGTAGTCCCAGATACGAGGCGAACACTGGAAGGCAACTCCTGACGGCTGCCGCGCCGCAGCACCATGGATCGATTCTATCGGAGCATCCAGGGCACTGACCGTGCGCATGAGCCGCGCGATTTCTGCCGATGACAGGGTATCGTCGACCGGACGATCGACGCGAAGGTCGACCCAGCCATACTGGCCGCCGCCAAAGCTGAAGTCGAGAATGGTTGTGGTCGACGCCGGGAAGAGACGGCTCTTGATTCGCTCCACGTCATACCATTCAGCCCATGGCGTACGCTCGCCATCGGTTACCTTGCCCCATTCGGTGAAGGGAAGCTTACCTTGCCTTACCCAACGGTCGAACGAGTAGAAGAGCTCGATCCAGCGTCCTTCCGCTTTCAGCCGATGTAGCAGAATCTGGGCTTCTGCCCGGGCGATATCGAATGGGGCATGATGCAGGGAGCCGTTGGCCCAGACGACATCGAATTCACCTTCCAGTTTTTCGAGCGAGGCAGGATGCTCAATCCACAGATACTCCGCCTGCGCCGATAGTCCCTGCAATTCGACAAGCCTGCGCACAGCCTCCAGATTGTCTTTGACGATATCGGCGAACAGCCACTTGGCGCCGTTCTTCATGAAGTAGATGCCGTCGAAGCCCAGACCCGAGCCGACCTCCACGATCCGGCGGCCGGCAAAAGCTTCACGATACAGCACCTGATACCAGCCGCGATGATCAGGCACGCTTCCCGCTTCATTCATGCGTTGCCATTGCGCAAGCAATTCTTGGTCGGAGAGCTTGAGCAAATCGGTCGAGTAGCTACGTCCCAGCGTATCGCCGCCGGCTGGCACCTCCCGCCATTTCTCACGAGATACATCAAGAAATTCCATTGTCCTCGCCTGCCTGACCGGTGTCCGCCATTATGCTTTCAGCACATCTTTCACCCATTCCCCAGCCGCGACAACGATGTTCGCCGAGAGTGGCTCACCTTCAACCCATCGGCGGGCCAGGCCGGTTGTTTGTGATAAGATTAGAATCTCATATCTGAATTCTCCCCGCAGCGTCTCAAGCAACGCCGCCTCGCTGCTCCCCTGCGCCCGCAAGGCGCCGTCGCTCATCTCCATCATCAACACCGGCCGCATGTTCGTCAGCACGTGGCGCGCACCGGCAATCACGTTGGCCTCGCCACCCTCGACGTCGATCTTGACGACGTCGATACGCTGCAGGCCGAGGCGGGCCACCACGGCGTCGAGCGTTTCCAGCGGCACGCGCTCGACGCGGGCAGGCACCACGTCGTCGTGGGCGAAGCTGCCCAGCGTGTTGTGCCCGGTGTGCACGCCGTGGGCGAGACGGAGGTCAGCGTGCCCCGCGGCCGCACCGAGGGCGGCCGGCACGATCGCCACGTTGGCAATGCCGTTGCGCGCCAGGTTGCGCTCGAGGTGGGCGCGCTCGCGCGAGCTGGGTTCGACCGAGACCACCCGCCCCTCCGGCCCGACCCGGCGCGCCGCGAACAGCGTGTAGTAGCCGTCGTTGGCGCCGACATCGACGAACACCATGCCGGGCTTCAGCAGGCCGTCGAGGAAGTTGAATTCGTTGGGCTCGAACGAGCCGCAGACATAGAGGCAGAGGCTGTTGTCGTTGCCCAGGGTCACGTCGACCGTCGTGCCGGCGAGCCATTTGACAGTGAGCGGCACCTCGAGATCGTTGTCGCGCGCAGTCTCCCACAGGGCGCCGCGCCGGCACGCCAGCCACTGCCGCCGATCGTAGAATTCCTCGGCGAAGGCCCAGCCCGGCCGCGGGCCGAGCTTCGGCGCGGCGGGCGTCCACCAGGCGGCGTACGCGGCGCCGATTTTGGGCGCACGCACGAGCAGCCAACGGCCGAAATTATCCAGATGGTAGCCCGCGCCCGAGCAAATCCACGCCCATGCACTGGCGGCGCTGATCGGACGGCGAGCGACAGTCATGCGGAAGTTCGGGGCCCTCGGAATGCGGTGTCCGGCTAACGTACCCACCGGCGAGCGTCAAGCATGCCCGCAAGTTGCCATAGTCGGCCGATATGCCGCGCCCGCCCGTTGCGGCATTGTCGCAACCGACTATAAGAATACAGTACGAGGCTCTCCTGCCCATCATCGGTCAAATGCCCGCGTCGTTCCTCTACGCCCTTTGCGCCATCCTCCTGGTCCTGTCTCCCGCCCTCGCGTCGGCGCAGGGTCTGCGCGTGGTCGCACGGGTGAACGACGACGTCATCACCGACTTCGACCTCACCCAGCGCATCCAGTTCGCGATCAAGACCACCGGCCTGCAGGACAGTCCCGATCTGCGCCAGCGGATGGCGGCCCAGGTCATGCGCCAGATGATCGACGAGCGGCTGCAGATCCAGAACGCCAAGCGGCTGGGTGTGCCCGCCTCCGAGGCGGAGGTCCAGCAGCGCCTGAGCGAGATCGAGCGCGGCGCCGGCATGAGCCAGGGCCAATTCAGGCTCTTCCTGCAGAGCATCGGCGTGCCCTACGACAACATCGCCCAGCAGTTCGAGGCGCAGATCGCCTGGGGAAAAATCGTGCGGCGCAGGGTGCGGCCGCAGGTCGACGTCTCCGAAACCGAAATCGACGATGCGATGACCCGGCTGCGGGCAAACCTGGGCAAGACCGAATCCCGCGTGGCGGAGATCTTCGTGCCGGTCGACCGGACCGACGGCGTCGACGAGGCCAAGCGCAGCGCCGACCGCATCCTCGATCAGCTGAAGCGCGGCGCGCCCTTCGCGGCGGTCGCCCAGCAGTTCTCGCAGGGCACCTCGTCGCAGACCGGCGGCGACCTCGGTTGGGTGCTGCCGGGATCGCTCGATCCGGCCCTCGACGCGGCCCTCGACAAGCTCCAGCCCCGGCAATATTCCGATCCTGTCCGCAGCGCTGCCGGATGGCATATTCTCTACGTCGTCGAGCGCCGCCAGTTCGCGGCGACGCGGCCCGACGACGTCCGGCTGAACCTGACGCAATTGACCCTGTCGTTGCCCATCAACGCCTCGGCCGAGGAAACCAACCGCGCATCCGCCGATGCGCAGAAGGCGATGTCGGCGGTGCGCCAGTGCAGCGACCTGCATGCCCAGGCCCGGCAACTCAAGGGCGCCACCTCCGGCGACCTGCAGGGCGTGCGCATCGGCGATCTGGCGGCCAACCGCCAGATGTACGAGGAGATTCCCCGCCTGCAGGTCGGCGGGACCGCCGGCCCCTTCCGGGTCGCCGAAGGCATGCAGATCGTCGCCCTGTGCAGCCGGGCCGGCGGCGACGGGCTGCCAACCCGCGACGCGGTCTCGCAGCAGATCCTGCTCCAGAAGCTGGAGGCGGCCAGCCGCCGCTACATGCGCGACCTGCGGCGCACGGCGACCGTCGACGTCAAGCCGTGACACCGGCTCTGCCGCTCGCCATCACCATGGGCGAGCCGGCCGGGATCGGCGGCGAACTCAGCCTCAAGGCCTGGCTGTCGCGAAAGCCGTCGGATAGGCCGTTCCTGATCCTCGACGACCCGGCCCGCCTCGCGGCCCTCGCGCGCAATCTCCACCTCGACGTGCCCCTGCGCGAGATCTCCCGGCCGGTCGATGCAGCGGCGGTCTTTGCAACGGCCTTGCCGGTGCTGCCGGTGAGGCTGCGCGCGGCGGCAATGCCCGGGCGACCCGATCCGGTCAATGCGCCGGCGACGCTGGAAGCCATCGAGCGGGGCGCAGCCCTTGCCCTGGCCGGCGACATCGCCGGCGTGGTGACCAATCCCATCCAGAAGAAGACGCTGCAGGAGGCGGGGTTCCGCCATCCCGGACATACGGAATTCCTGGCCGAGCTCGCCTCCGCCGCCACGGGCAAACCGGTCGAGGTCGCGATGATGCTGGCCTGTCCCGGGCTCAGGGTGGTCCCGGTCACCATCCATCTCGCCCTGGCCGAGGCGGTGCGTGCGCTCGACGCCGACACCATTGCGCGGGTCGGCCGGATCGCGGCGGCCGGCCTCACCGCGCTGTTCGGCATCGCCCGGCCGCGGCTGGTCGTGGCGGCGCTCAATCCGCATGCCGGCGAACAGGGCGCAATGGGCGACGAGGAGCTCAGGGTGATCACGCCGGCGGTTGCGGCCCTGCGGCACGACGGCATCGACGTCCGAGGCCCCGCCCCGGCCGACACGCTGTTCCATCCGGCGGCGCGCGCGACCTATGACGCGGCGCTGTGCATGTATCACGACCAGGCGCTGATCCCGATCAAGACCATCGACTTCGCGGGCGGCGTCAACGTGACCCTGGGGCTTCCCTTCGTGCGGACGTCACCCGATCATGGCACCGCGCTCGACATCGCCGGTACCGGTCGTGCCGATCCGGCCAGCCTGATCGCGGCCCTCGCCCTGGCGGACGACATGGCCCGCCGGCGCCAGACGTGATCCCGGATTCGTCCCGGGTCGATCCCGCGATATCCCGGCTGCCGCCGCTGCGCGAGACCATCGCCGCCCACGGTCTCGACGCCCGCAAGCGCCTCGGCCAGCATTTCCTGCTCGACCTCAATCTGACGCGGCGCATCGCCCGTGCCGCGGCACCACTGTCGCCCGGCACCGTAATCGAGGTCGGCCCCGGCCCCGGCGGGCTGACCCGCGCCCTGTTGCTCGAGGGCGCGACCCGCGTCGTCGCCGTCGAGGTGGACAGGCGCGCCATCGCCGCCCTGGAGGAGCTGCAGAAAGCCGCCGATGGCCGCCTCCAGGTCGTCGAGGGCGATGCGCTGGGCATGGATCTCGCGCCCCTGGGACCGCCGCCCCGCCGGATCGTGGCCAACCTGCCCTACAACGTCTCGACCGCCCTGCTGGTGCGCTGGCTGCATGCCGCCGACGACGTGGCCGACATGGTGCTGATGTTCCAGAAGGAGGTTGTCGACCGGCTGGTCGCCTCGCCCCGAACCAAGGACTACGGCCGGCTCTCGGTCCTGGCCCAGCATGTCTGCACCGTGCAGCGACTGTTCGACGTCGCGCCCTCGGCCTTCGTGCCGCCGCCGAAGGTGACCTCCTCGGTGGCCCGCCTCACCCCGAGACCACTCGGCAACCGCCTTGCCGATCTCAGGCCGCTGGAGCGTGTCACGGCAGCAGCCTTCGGCCAGCGCCGCAAGATGCTGCGCGGTGCCCTGGCGGGGCTGTTTCCCGACCCTGTGTCGGTTCTGACCGGGCTCGGCCTCGCGCCCACGGCCCGGGCGGAGGAACTGACCGTGGCCGAATTCGTGCGGCTGGCAGGCGTTCTTGACAAGTGAGTGAACACTCACTATTGTATCGACCATGATCCGGTCCCTGGCCTTCAACGCCTTTTTCTATCTCGGCACGCTCCTCACTGCGGTGATCGGCATCGTGCTGGTGCCGATTCCGACACCGGTGCTGCTACGCGGCCTGCTCCATCTTTGGGCCCGCGCGGTCGTCTGGGGCATGCGCTGGATCGGCGGCATGACCGTCGAATTTCGCGGGCTGGAGCATCTCCCGGCCACCGGTCCCGCCCTGCTCGCCGGCAAGCACCAGAGTGAGTGCGACGGCATTCTCCTTGCGGCGCGGATCCGCGGCATCGCCTTCGTCGCCATGCAGGAGCTGTTCCGCTACCCGCTGATCGGCGCCATCCTCTACCGGCTGCAGATGATCCGCGTCGACACCTGCGGCGGCGGCAAGGAACGCGAGAACCTGGCTCAATTCGCCAGGCGCGCTTACGACAGCGGCCGCCACATCGCGATCTATCCCGAAGGCAACCTGATGGCGCCAGGCGAACGCGAGCGCTACCGCTCCGGCATCTATTACCTGTATCGCGATCTCGATCTGCCGGTGATCCCGGTCGCCACGAGCGTGGGCCTCGTCTGGAACCGCCGCGACTGGTGGAAGAAGCCGGGCCGTGCCGCGATCGAGTTCCTGCCCGCGATCGAGACCGGCCTCGACAAGCAGACCTTCATGCGGCGCCTGGAGGAAGCGACCGAGGGCGCCAGCGACCGACTGATCGCCGAGTTTTCGGGCCGTCCCTACGTGCCGAGCCAGATCGTCCTGCGCTCGCAGGGCCAGACGGGCATCGGCATGCCGATCACCGCCCCTCGCGCAGCGCCTTGACGAATTCCGACAGGCCGAACTGGCGGTCGCGTTTCAGCCGCTCGGCCGTCAGGACCGACTTGAGCTGGATCAGGCTGGTGGCGATGTCGCGGTTGATGATGGCGTAGTCGTACTCCGCCCAGTGGCTCATCTCGTCGGCGGCCTTGGCCATGCGCCGTGCCACCACGTCGGGCGCATCCTGGGCGCGCGAGATCAACCGCCTCTCGAGGTCGCGGGTCGACGGCGGCAGGATGAACACCGTGACGACATCGGTGCTGCCCTTCTCCTTGAGCTGCTGCGTACCCTGCCAGTCGATGTCGAACAGCATGTCGCGGCCGGCGCCCAGCGCCTCCTCGACCGGCGGCTGCGGCGTGCCGTAGAAGTGGTCGAAGACACGGGCGTGCTCGAGGAATTCGCCGCGATCGATCATGCCGCGGAAGGTCGCGGTGTCGATGAAGCGGTAGTCGACCCCGTCCTTCTCGCCCGGCCGCCTGTCGCGCGTCGTGCAGGAGACGCTGAGCTGGATCTGCGAGTCGTTCTCCAACAGCTGCCGCGACAGGGTGGTCTTGCCCGCGCCCGACGGCGAGGACAGCACCAGCATCAGGCCGCGCCGCTGGATGGGCGGCGCTTCGGCGTTACTCGACATTCTGGACCTGCTCCCGCATGCGCTCGACGGCGCCCTTGAGGTCGATGCCGATGCGCGTGAGCTCGATGTCGGCCGACTTCGAGCACAGCGTATTGGCCTCGCGATTGAACTCCTGGCAGAGGAAGTCGAACTTGCGTCCGACCGGATTGTCCGCCCGCGCCTCGGCCAGCAGGGTCCGTGCCTGGGCATTGTGGGCCGCGAGCCGGTCGAGTTCCTCGCGCACGTCGGCCTTGCCGACCAGCAGCGCCACTTCCTGCGCGAAACGCTCCTCGGAAAGTGCCGGCACGCGTTCCATGAACTCGGCGAGCTGGCCTTCGAAACGAGCGCGCACCGTGCCGATCTGCACCTGCGCCCTCTCGGCGGCGCGCTTGCACAGGTCCTCGATCTCGCCGACATGGCCGTCGATCACCCGGGCCAGCGCCTTGCCCTCGGCTGCGCGGGCGGCGACGAGGGCCTTCAACACCTCCTCGAGCGTGGCCGTGAGCGCCTTGTCGAGCGCGGCCAGTGCCTCATCGGTCTGCTCGCCCTCCTCTTCCTCCTCGATGACACCGCGCACGCGCAGCAGGCCGTCTGCCGAAGGTGCTGCGGCGCCGGTGCTCTTGCGCACCTCCTCGGCCAGGGCGCCCAATTCGGCCAGCAGGGAGCGGTTGATACGCAAGGGTTTGCTCTGGCGCTCGCTGGTGAGGGTGAGTGTCAGCGAGACATTGCCGCGCTTCAGCCGCCCGCCCACGGCGGTGCGGGCGGGATTTTCCAGACGGTCGAAGCCCTGCGGCACCCGGCAGCGGATCTCGAGGTTGCGTCCGTTGACGCTGCGCGCCTCCCACACCCAGCGCCGCCGGTCATCCGATCCCTGCGCCCGCGCGTATCCTGTCATGCTTGCAATCAACACTCGGCTCCTGCCACTCCACTTGTCACTTCACTGCCGCAATGCGGCGCGGCACTCTAGTATCGGCTCCGAACGCAGACAACGCGCGACGCCGGAAGGTTATCCCATGAAGCGATTCTCAAGCATCGTCATCACCGGCGCCTCGAGCGGCATCGGCGAAGCCCTGGCGCTTGACTATGCGGCGCCCGGGGTAGCGCTCGCCCTCACCGGCCGGGATGCCCAGCGCCTCGAAGCCGTCGCCCAGGCCTGCCGGGCGAAGGGCGCTACTGTGGTGGCCGCTCCGATCGACGTCGTCGACCGAGACGCGCTGGCGGCCTGGCTCACGGCCTTCGACGACGCCCATCCCGTCGACCTCATCCTGGCCAATGCCGGCATTTCGATCGACAAGGACAATTCCTCGCTCGACGACTTCTCCGTCATCCGCAAGACGCTCGACGTCAATGTCGGCGGTGTGCTCAATACCGTGGAGCCGCTGATGTCCCGCATGATCGCCCGCAAAGGCGGCCAGATCGCCATCGTCTCGTCGCTGGCGAGCTTCATCGGCTTGCCCTACTCGGCCTCCTACAACGCCAGCAAGGCCGCCGTCCGGGTGTGGGGCGAAAGCATTCGCTATGTGCTGAAGAAGGACGGCATCGGAGTCAGCGTCATCTGCCCCGGCTTCGTGGTCAGCCGCATCACCGCCAGCGCGCCCTTTCCCATGCCGTTCCTGATGTCAGGCGCGCGCGCTTCGGCGATCATTCGTGCCGGCCTGGCCCGCAACAAGCCGCGCATCGCCTTTCCCATCGGCACCAAGGCAGCGGTATGGCTGGGTGGCGTGTTGCCCGGCGGCCTCACTGCACGCCTGCTCGGCGCCGCCTAGTCGCCATGCCGAATATCGTCACTTCATCTGATTGGTCAGCAGCGCGGCGGCGTGCTGACACTGCCAGCAGCCCAGCAAGTCATGCACGGCAGGAATGCAATAGGAGATTTGCAGGTTTCGCCGGAATCGTCCTATAAATCCGCTATCGTCGCACGAGGCCTGACTTCAAAGGCCGAGCCGCCCGGTCACTTTGCACGGGACGGCGGTCGTGACTGACCCAAGGCGTCCGTGCCACCGGGCCTCCCCCCGGCGTGCCCTAAAAGCTCTTCAGAGAGCGCCTGCGCCTGGCGTGGTCCTGACCACGCCCTCGACACCGAAGAACGAGACCCAAACAGCAAACAGCGCCGACGACGAACGTCGGCCTTGTGGACCGATTTGCAATGCGATTCCCGGCATGATTCTGGGCGGGATTCTGGACAGAACGCGTTACATTCAGGCGTCCACAAATAATGCGAGAAGGCCGTGAAAACACGGCATCGAACGGCCCTCCGGGCCGTGAAAAACCATGTGGGACTTGGCCGGGGACTTGGCCGGGGACTTGGCCAGGGACTTGGGGCCAGGGACACGGGCAGGGAGTTTGCCCGCGTCACCCGCGACGCCCGCTCCTCGTCCCGGTCGCCGGGTCAGGTGTAGCTGGCCAGGCCGAGTTGCTGCGGCAGCCAGAGAACGAGCTGCGGAAACAGGATGAAAGTGGCTAGCCGCGCGAGATCGGCAATGAAGAAAGGCACGATCCCGCGGAAGATGGCGGCGAGCGGCACCTGGGGCGCCATGCCATGCAGCACGAAGACGTTGAGGCCGATCGGTGGCGTTATCATGCCGGTCTCGATCAGGACGATCATCACCAGGCCCCACCACACCGGGTCGTAGCCCAAGCCGATCACCAGCGGATAGACGAACGGCAGCGTGATCACCATGCCGGCCGTGGTGTCGAAGATGCTGCCGATCACGATGAACACCAGGGCCAGCAGGAAGATCACGACCAGCGGCGGCAGTCCCTGCGCTTGAATCCAGGCGACGAGGAGGCCGGGCGCGCCCGAAAGGGTCACGAAGTACGACATCGTCGAGGCGCCGATGATGATGACGAACAGCATCGCCGTCGTCGCCGCCGTGTCGCCGAGCACCCCCGTCAATCTGCCGCGACTGGTGTCGCCGCTGGTGAGATAGAACAGGAACGCGAGCCCCGCGCCGATGGCGGCCGCCTCGGTGACGGTGAAGGCGCCGCCGTAGATGCCGCCGCTGATCAGCGCCGCCAGAGCGACGACTCGCCAGCTCTGGCGCGCGGCGGCCGCGCGCTGCCGCCAGTCCGACCGCGCAGTGGCGGGACCGGAGTCGGGGTTGAGCCGCACGTAGGCGGCGATCGCGATCATGTAGTAGACGACGGTGACGAGGCCGGGAATAACGGCCGCGGCGAACATGCTGATCACCGACTGCTCGGTCAGCACGGCATAGAGTACCATCAGGATCGACGGCGGGATCAGCATGCCGAGCGAGCCGCCGCCGGCGATCGCCCCGGCGGCGAGGCGCGGGCTGTAGCCGCGCCGCAGCATCTCGGGCAAGGCCACCTTCGTCATGGTGGCGGTGGTGGCGATGGACGAGCCGCTGACCGCGCCGAAGCCCGCGCAGGCGCCGATGGTGGCGATCGCCAGGCCCCCACGCAGGTGGCCGAGAAAGGCCTGGGCAAGGCGGTAGAGGTCGCTCGACATGCCGCTTGCGGAAGCGAAGCCGCCCATCAGCAGGAACAGCGGAATCACCGACAGTTCGAGGTTCGACAGCGCGCTGACGGTTTCGGTCTTGAGGATGGAGAAGGCGCGACCGAGATCGCCTTCGAGCAGCGCGAAGCAGGCGATCCCGGTGGCCGCCATGGCGATGCCGATCGGCACGTGCAGGGCGATCAGGACGAACATGCCGGCGAGGCCGGCGACGACGATCAGGGTGGGGTCCATTCGGGGAAACGCCGGGTCAGAGGGCGGAGCTTTCGGCGGCCGCCGGCGGCGGCGCGCCGACGACCGCGGCGAGCAGGTGGCAGATCGCCACCAGCGCCTGCGCCAAGGCCGCCAAAATGGCGAGCCCTGCCGCAGCGTACCAGGCCGGGGCGACCGGCCATTGCAGCATGAAGGTGGTGCGGCCGCCGATGTCGCCCACATTGACGACGAGCTGCCAGGCCACCGCGGAGACGAACGCCAAGGAGACGAACTGGCCGAACGTCTCGAGCCAGGCGTTCCAGCGCCCACCCAACGCCCGGCCGGCAAAGCGCACCGTTATGTTGCTGCCGAGCGCGAAGCCAGCGGGGAAACAGGCCACCACTGCGACGATCATGGCCAGCGCGACGATGTCTTCCAGGCCATGGATCGGTGCGTCGAAAAGGAAGCGCAGGGCGACATCGAGCGTCACCGCCAGCGAGACCACCAGCAGGGCGAACACCGCCAGCCATGCCAGCCGGCGGCTGCCCTCGCGCACCCGGACGAGCAGGAGCAGGAGTCGTTCCACGACGCCTCGTCCTCAGTTGCCGCGGATTTTCTTGAGCTCCTCTTCCAGCGCGGCATACAGCGCCTTGCCGTTGGCGTGCTCCTTCTTCCACTTCTCGACGATCGGCATCAGGGTCTTCTCCCAGTTCGCGCGCTCGCCGGCGTCGAGTTCGATGATGGTGTTGCGGCCGGTGGCGCGGGCATCGGCCAGCGACTTCGCGCCCACGATGTCGTAGTTCTTGGCGATGTTCTCGGCGATCCATTCGCCGGTGATGCCGTCGATCGCCTTGCGCAGGTCGGGCGGAAGCTGCTCGTAGCGCTGCTTGTTCATCGCGATCATGACCGGCGTGACGCCGAGCGGGACCATGACGTGGTGGCTGGTCACCGGCGTGACGCGGAAGCTGTTCATCGACTCCCAGCCGAGCAAGGTGCCATCGATCAGGCGCCGGCTCAGCGACTCGGCGGTCTGGGTGACCGCGATGCTGCCGACCGGCGTCGCGCCGAGCGCGGTGACGATCTCCGACTGGATCGAGGTGGCGGCGCGGATCTTCTTGCCCTTGAGGTCGGGCAGCGCGGCATAGGGGAAGGTAAGTTGGAGGTTGTAGGCCGACGTCGTCGCCAGCCCGAGCACCTTGACCTTGTCGTAACCGCGCAGCAGGCCGCGCTCGAACAGGCGCTGGTGCGCGAGGGCGGCCTCGCGTGTGGTGCGGATGACGAGCGGCAGCTCGAGCAGCGAGTTGTCGGGGAACTCACCGGGCGTGTAGCTCTGCACGATGAACGAGATGTCGAGCACGCCGTCGAGCACGAGTTGGAGCTGCTGCGCCGGGTTGCGCCCCAGCGTGCCGCCGGGGAAGAGTTGGATCTCGAGCCGCCCGCCGGTTTCCTTCTTGACCCGTTCGGCCATCGGTACGAACAGGTCGCTGTGCGTCATCGACTGCGCCGGCAGGAAGTGGCCGAGCTTCAGACGGACGGTGTCCTGGGCACCGGCGGCACCGGCGAGCCCGAACGTGGCGGCGGCGAATAGCAGCCCGAACAACAGCTTAAGCTTCATGTCGATCCTCCCTCGATGATTGCCGGCTGGCACGCCGGCGACGCGTTCTATTGGCGGGGCGCGGCTCGGCACGCGGCCGCGCTCCGCGGTTGATCATTCTCATGGTGCTGTCGAACAGGGACTCGAGCGGCCAATCCGGCGGCAGGACGCCGGAGAGATGAAGCAGGATGGCGCCATGGGTAGCTGCCCACATCACGTGGCTGAGCTCCTCCGCATCGCCCTCCAGCAGCCCGGCATCGATCAACGCCGCGTTCTGGCGCACGATCACCTCGCGCGCCCGCATACGGTGCCGCGTCAGTTCGGGGTAGTTCACTTCGTCGGGCTGGCCGACATCGTACATCAGCCGGTAGAGGTCGGGCTCGGCACAGGCGAAACTCAGGAAGGTCCGGCCGACGGCGCGGGCGCGGGCGACCGGATCGGTCTGGCTGGCGTAGGCATCCTCCAGCAGGTCGGCGAAGCGGCGAAATGCGTCGGCACGCACCGCGGCGATGATCTCTTGCCGGTCGCGGAAATAGCGATAGGGCGTCATCGGCGAGCAGCCGAGATCCGCCGCCAGACGGCGCATGGTGACGCCCTGCAGGCCGTCGCGCGAAAAGCGGCGCACCGCCGCCTTGCACAGGCGTGCGCGAAACGCAGCGACTTCGGACGCGTTCAGACCGCGCGGCATCCTCCCCTACTCCACGGCTCGTTGTTTTCTATTTTTTACACCGTAAATCACCAAGGCCGGCCAGGCAAGCGGACAATTTCGCGTCCGCCGGTCACTTCATCTGGTTGGTCAACAGCGCCGCGGCGCCGCCTTGGTCCCTGCCGTATTTCAGCAAGGCCGACCGTCCGCCGGCGGCATAGGCGGCGACCGCACCCAGCAGGCGCTTGAGCTGGTCCGGGCTCGAGCGGTCGAACTTGCAATAGGCGCCGCGCGTCAGCTTGGCGATCTGCGGAAACAGCCGGGACGCGGCGCGGTCATCGCCTTCCTGGAAAACGAACACCGGCAGGCCGAGCAGCCCGAGTTGGCCCGCCTCGTGGCCGACGGCATCGACATCCTCCTCGCAGCAGTCGCCGACGAACACGACGGCATCGAGTCGGCTCTCGCGGCGCTGCTCGCCGGCATAGCGTAACATCCTGCTGATCTGCGTCCGGCCGGCGAGACAGCGCACAGCGCCCATCAGACGCGCGAGTTCGCGACCATCGGATGTCCACTTGCTGACCTTGAACTCGTCGAAGCCGCGATAGAAGGCGAGCCTCACGTCGAGGCCGCCTAGCGCATCGGCGGCAACGAACATCTCGCCCTGGATGGTGCAGGCATGGTCCCAGGTCGGTTCGCGGCTCGCCGTCGCGTCCATGGCGAACAGAAGACGGCCACGGCTACCGGGCGCGCGATTCGCCGGCAGGCTGCCCACCTGCTTCACGAATGCATCGACCGCTTTCGCACCTGCGGTAGACGGAACCTTACGATCGTCGGCCATAACTTTTGACCCTCTCCAGCGTGTTGAATATGGTGCGCGCCGCGGCCAAGGACCAGCCCGAGGGCGCCACCAAAGCATGACCGGAAACGCCCCCACCTTCGCCACCTTGCTGCTACGGGTCTTCCTGCCGTTCGCTCTGGCGTATTTCCTCTCCTACATCTTCCGCGGCGTGAACGCGGTGATCTTCCCCTATCTCGAGCGCGATGTCGGGATCACCGCCGGCGATCTCGGCCTGCTCACTTCGGCCTTCTTCCTGTTCTTCGCCGGCTGCCAGCCGATCCTGGGTGTCATGCTCGACCGCTACGGGCCACGCCGCGTGCAGACCGTGCTGATGGTCACCGCGGCAGTGGGTTCCGCGATGTTCGGACTGGCGGCATCGCTGCCGGAGCTGATCGTCGCCCGCGTCCTGATCGGCCTCGGCTTCGCCGGTGGACTGATGGCCGCGATCAAGGCGATCACGCTCTGGTATCCGCCGGAGCGCTGGGGCCTGATCACCGGCTTCCACATGATGGCGGGCGGCCTGGGCTCGATGGCGGCTACGCTGCCGATACAGTGGTCACTCTCCGTCATGAGCTGGCAGGGCCTGTTCTTCTGGCTGGCCGGCATCTGCCTCGTCACCGCGGCGCTGCTGTTCACCGTCGTGCCGGAGCGCGGATCGAGCGGCGCCAAGGGCACCCTGCGCGAGCAGTTCCGCGCCACCGCCATCGTGCTGACCGACGGCTTCTACTGGCGCATCCAGCCGCTGCTCGCCGTCCAGCAGCTCGCCTTCATCGGCTGCATCACGCTGTGGATCGGGCCCTGGCTGCGCGACGTCGGCGGCGTCGCCGATGCAGATGCGCGCGCCGACATCCAGCTCTACACCACGGCCGTCATGACCCTGGGCTTTGCGTCGAGCGGCGTGATCGCCAACGCCTTTCGCCGCATCGGCGTTGGCGACTTTGTTTCGGCCAGCCTCATGAGCGTGCTGTTCGCCCTGGTGTGCGGCTGGCTCGCCTTCCTGCCTCCAGCAGATCCGCTCATTCCGTGGCTGCTGTTCGGTTTCCTCGGCGCCTGCCCCATCCAGTACATGCCGCTGCTGGCGCGGTCCTTCCCGCCGGAATATGCCGGCCGGACCAGCACCAGCAGCAATCTCGTGGTGTTCACCGTCATCTTCGCCGGTCAATGGGCGATGGGAAAGGTCGTGGACTTGTGGCCCAAGACCGCGACCGGCTACTCACCCGACGGCTACACCTGGTCGTTCGGCGCCCTGTTCATCCTGCAGGTCGCAGGGCTGGCGTGGCTGGCGCTGTCCCGGGCGCAGCCTCGGGTTCGCGAGGCGGTGCTGGCGGCAGATTGAGCGCTGCCACGAGGTCGCGCACTTCCTGACGCGCCGCGACATGGCTCAAGGTCAGCGATGGTCCGCCACCTCCACGCTTGAGATCGAGCAGCGTGAGGCCGCTCAGGAACAGCTCCTTGTAGATCACGCGCTCGCTCAGGCCCGCAGCGACGCGGAAGCCGATGCGCCTGGCCAGCGCCTCGATCACCGTCCCCATGTCGCGCTTGTTGCGAGCGGCGAGCGACGACAGGCGATTGCGCATCACCACCCAGTCGACCGGGCGGCCACCCTGGATGGCGCGCAGCTGACGCTGTTTCCACACCGCCTCGGCATAGATCAAGGGACGCACGATCCTCAGCGTATCGGGATCGACCCGCGCCAGCAGGTCGAGGTCGATGAAACTGTCGTTCAGCGGTGTCAGCAGCGTATCGGCCCAAACATGGGCGGTGCGCGAGAGGTGCGTGTCGCTGCCCGGCGTGTCGACGATCACGAAATCGGCGGCCGCGAGAGTCGGTTCGAGTGCCGTCTCGAAGCGCGCCTTCTCGTCCGCCTCCGCCGCGGACCGGTCCGGCAAGATCGAGAGCGGCACGGACGAATGGATCGGCATGGGCAAGGCGATGCCCTTGCGTCCCGCGTAGGCGGCGCGATTCTCGATGTAGCGGCTGAGCGTGCCCTGGCGCGCGTCGAGATCGAGCGTGGCGACGCGGCTGCCCTCGCCCATCAACGCCACGGCGATGTGCAGCGCCGTCGTCGACTTGCCCGAGCCGCCTTTCTCGTTGCCGATCACCAGCACGTGGGCGCGGCCCGGAACCCGCGCCGACTTGGTCTGGACGATGCTCGGGTTGGCCGCCGGTTGAAAACCGCTGCTCACGCCAGTTTGCGAATCCAGACGGCGGTGTCGTGGAACACCGCACCGCCGTTGGGCCAGCCGGGATCGGCCGAGGTCACGGCGTTGATGCCGATGCCGGTCTCGAAGTTCCGGTTCGGCCAGATGCCCTCGACCACGACGACGCCCCGCTGCTGGCCCGTCTTGGCCTTGGCATTGACGATCGTCTTGCCGCGCTCGTTGCCGATTTCGATGCGATCGCCATCGGCCAGGCCCAACGCCTTGCAGTCCTCCGGATTCATCATCGCCGTCGGCCGCACCTCGCGCTTCTGCGAGCTCGGCGTCTCGGTGAAGGTCGAATTCAGAAAGGTTCGCGCCGGTGCCGCGACCAGCCGGAACGGCTTCTCCGCCGTGGCATTGTCGATCACGTCGAAATGGTCGGGCAGAATCGGCATCTCCTTGCCACGAGGCCCCCAAGCGACCCAGTCGGGCTTGAAGCGGAACTTCTTGTCGGGCCAGGCGAAGCCATCGAGGAAGTGCGAGGTCTCGAAGCCGAGGTGGTAATCCTGACCGCCTTTGGCCCAGTTGGTCTCGGCATCCCACATGCCGGACACCTTCAGGGTCTCGTCCATGATCTCCCACGGCGTCATGTCGAAGCCGCGATGCTTGGCGCCCAGCCGCTTGGCCAGCTCGGAGATCACATAATGGTTCTCACGCGTCTCGCCCGGCGCCTCGATCACCGCCTTGGTCACCTGGAAGAAGGTGTGGCCGCTTGCCGTATAAAAGTCGTCGTGCTCGAGGAACATGGTGGCCGGCAGCACGATGTCGGCAAAGGCTGCCGTTTCGGTCATGAACTGCTCATGCACGCAGGTGAAGAGATCCTCGCGCGCCAACCCTTTGTGCACCAGTTCCAGCTCTGGACAGACCATCGCCGGGTTGGTGTTCTGGATCAGCAGTGCCGTCACCGGCGGGCCTTCCTTCAGCGCCTCGCGGTCGCCGGTCAGGATCGGCCCCAGCCGCGACTGGTCGAGGTCGCGGACCCCGGTGTCGACCATGTCGAGGCCTTCGATCAGCGTGCGGTTCAGCGGATACATGCCGGTGTGGCCATAGAGCGCGCCACCGCCTTTGTACTGCCAGGCGCCCGTCACCGCCGGCAGGCAGGTCACGGCATGCATGTTCACCGCCCCGTTGCGGCTGCGGCTAAAACCATGGTGGCAGCGGACGAAGGCGGCCTTGCTCTTCCCGAACAGACGAGCGAAGGCCACGATCTCCTCGACGGAAAGTCCGGTGATCTTCGAGGCCCACTCCGGCGTGCGGGTCGCCACATGTGCGGCCAGTTCATCCGGCGCATCGGTGTATTTCCGCAGGTAGTCCCAGTCGGCGTAGCCTTCCTTGAAGAGGACATGCATGACGCCGACCGCCAGCGCGCCGTCGGTACCGGGACGCACCGCCAGATGCATGTCGGCCTGCTCGGCCGTGCCTGTGCGGTAGGGATCGACCACGACCAGCTTGGCGCCGCGCTTCTTGGCCTTCATGGCGTGGGTCATGACGTTGACCTGGGTGTTCACGGGATTGCCGCCCCAGATCACCACCAACTCCGAATGCGCGTCGATTTCGCGCAGGTCTGCGCCGCGCTTGGCGCCGGCGCCGACGATCCAGCCGGTATCGGACAGCGTCACGCAGATGGTCGAGAAGTAGCGCGAATATTTCATCACGTGGCGCAGGCGGTTGATGCCGTCGCGCTGCACGATGCCCATGGTACCGGCGTAGTAATACGGCCAGACCGCTTCGGTGCCGTGCTGGCGGGCCTTGGCGATGAACTGCTCGGCCACGATGTCGAGCGCGTCGCTCCACGAAATCTCGGCGAACTGCTTCGATCCCTTCGGACCGGTGCGGCGCAGCGGTTTCATCAGGCGGTCGGGATGATGGATGCGCTCGGCGTAGCGGGCGACCTTCTCGCAGATCACGCCCGCGGTGTAGTCGTTGCGCTGCGAGCCGCGAATACGGCCGATCGTTCGGGCATCCAGGCGTTCGACGTCCAGCGCGCAGGTGCTGGTGCAGTCGTGCGGACAGACCGACGGCATGACCCTGGCGCCGGAATCGATGTTCCTGGCCTGGGTACCGGGCGAGAAGGCATGGTCGTCAGGGGACATGTGGACGCTCCGCGAGAACTGCCGCAGCATACAGACGGGGTACGACGGGAGAAAGCACGCTCCGGGAGTGAGTTCAGTGTCCACGGAATCCATCAATGCTGGCGTCGTTCGCCGTGCGATGCCGGCCGACGCCTCGGCGATTGCGGTCTTCGCGCCTGGAGTCCCGCCGCCAGCGATGAGCGACAACAGGGCGACTTTCGTGATCGAGGGCAACACAGGACTGCTGGCGCTCATCGGCCTCGCCCAGCACGCCGATCACCTGCAAATCGAGCATCTGGCCGTTGCCGCGACAGGAACACGCGAGCACATCCGGACGCTGAT
This sequence comes from Reyranella sp., assembly GCA_030684475.1. Taxonomy (GTDB): domain Bacteria; phylum Pseudomonadota; class Alphaproteobacteria; order Reyranellales; family Reyranellaceae; genus Reyranella. Next base: position 67,648 of record JAUXWB010000156.1, read on the forward strand.
TGCCTTCGCCGAAGCCGCCGCGCGCGCTGTCGACGTGCGCAAGGTTCGCCTGCCTTCAGGCGCCCTGCCCGAAGACTTCGCCGCATCTCTGGGATACGTGAATGGCCTCAAGACGATCTCGACCGGCGCCTTCGCGCGCGCCCGCGATCATCTCGAGGCAGCGGGCGTTCCGCTGTGGCGCGACGGCACTGCTTCGGCCGCGCAAACGCTTTACTACCGGGGTGTCTGGGCGGCGGTTGCCCTGCTGATCGGCCTGGGCAGCGTCTCGCTGGCGGTATTCAGCGGCACCCAGACGACGTTGTTCCATATCGCGGCGCCAGCCATCCTCTGTACGCTTACCTCTGTCTTCGCCGTCTGGCAGATCGGCCTGGTCGCGGCGGCCGGCTGGCGCCGCGGCGGCGGGCTCGTGCCGCTTCTCGCCGTTGTCGCCGCGGCCGCCTCCGTGCTGGCCATCGGCGCCCTGCTCTACGACCGTGCCGTGCCGGCGCTTGCCGAACTGTGGAACATCTATAACGGCGACGAGGAGCTGGGCGACCTCGCGATTTCGATCAGTCCCGACGGCACCATGCTCCACATCGACGGCACCTACGGCATGGGCAGCGACCAGGCCGTGCGCCGCGCGCTGGAGCAGAATCCCAAGATCCGCGAGGTCGTGCTGGCCGGTCCTGGCGGGCGCATGGGCGCGGGCTTCGAGATCAGCCGCATGATCCGCAGCCGCCGACTCGCCACACGCGTCGACACCGGCTGCGCCTCGGCCTGCACCATTGCCTTCCTGGGCGGCGTCGACCGCAGCCTCGCGCCGGGGGCCAGGCTCGGCTTCCATCAGGCGAGCTTCCCGGGCATGAGCGCTGACGACATGTACGAGGCCAACCGCGACATGAAGCGGTTCCTGACGATGAGCGGCGTGGCGCCCGGCTTCGCTCAGCGCGTGCTCGACACGCCAGGCGATTCAATCTGGGTACCGACACCGGAGGAATTGCTGGCGGCGCGTGTCATCAAGCGCGTAAACCGCTGAGATGAGGTCGCCCCACGCATGATCCCCCGCGGACTTTCCTACGACGACGCCATGCGGCGTTTCCGCTGGCCCAAGCCCGCGCGTTTCAACATCGGCCGTGCGGTCTGCGAGCGCCATCTGCCCGACACACTGGCGATGATCGTCGAGAATGCCGACGGCAGCGTCCGTAACTGGACCTTCGGCCAGCTCCTGGCCGTGAGTTCGCGGCTGGCCAATGCGCTCGGCGCGCGGGGCGTGTCGAAGGGCGACCGTGTCGGCGTGTTCCTGAGCCAGGGCGCGGAGCTCGCGCTCTGCCATCTTGCCTGCTACCGCATGGGCGCCGTCGCCCTGCCGCTGTTCACGCTGTTCGGCGAAGAGGCGCTGGAATATCGCATGGCCAATGCCGAGGCGTCGGCCGTGGTGACGGACATGAGCCAGCTTCCCAAGGTGTTGGCGATTCGTGACCGTCTGCCGCATCTGAAAACGGTGATCGTGATCGGCGCCGGCGCCCACGGCGGCGACTTCCTCGACTGGGATCGCCTGCTCGACGACGCCTCCGACCGCTTCGCGACAGTCGATACGGCGGCGGACGATCCGGCGCTGCTGATCTACACCTCGGGCACGACCGGCCAGCCCAAAGGGGCGCTCCACGCCCATCGCATGATGCTGGGCGTCATCCCGGCGGTCGAGCAGTGGCTCGGCCACTGGCCACGGGGCAACGAGGTCATGTGGACGCCGGCCGAGTGGGCGTGGATTGCCGGCCTCTACGACGCCCTCTTCCCCGCCTGGTACTACGGCACGCCGGTGCTCGCCCACCGCTTCAGCAAGTTCGATCCCGAGCGTGCCTTCGCCCTTCTCGAGAAGAACCGCGTCGGCGTGAGTTTCATTCCGCCCACGGCGCTCAAGATGATGCGCCAGGTTCACAAGCCACAGGATCGTTGGCACTACGACGTGCGCGCGGTCTCGACCGGCGGCGAGGCCATGGGCGAGGAGTTGCTCTCCTGGGGCCGCGAGGCTTTCGGCACCACCATTTCGGAGGGTTACGGTCAGACCGAGATGAATCTGATGCTGCTCAATTCGCCCGACTGGTTCGAGGTGCGGCCCGGCTCCTGCGGCCGCGCCTGCCCCGGACGGCGGGTGGCGATCGTCGATGCGGCAGGCAAAGTGCTGCCCACCGGCGAAGAGGGCCAGATCGCCGGCTGGCGGCACGATCCCGTCGTCATGCTGGAATATTGGCGCAATCCCGAGGCCACTGCGCACAAGTATGCCGGCGACTGGCTGCTGACCGGCGACCTCGGGCGCATCGATGCCGAGGGCTATGTGTTTTTCAAGAGCCGTGACGACGACGTCATCACCTCCGGCGGCTATCGCATTGGACCGGGCGAGATCGAGGAATGCCTGATGAGGCACCCGGCCGTTGCCATGGTGGGTGTGGTCGGCGTGCCGGACCGGGTGCGGACCGAGATAGTGAAGGCCTTCGTCCAGCTCAGGCCCGAGATCGTGGCCGACGATGCCCTGAAGAGGGATCTGGCCAATTTTGTGAAAACCCGGCTCGCCGCCCACGAATATCCGCGCGAGGTCGACTTCGTGACCGAGCTGCCGCTCACGACCACGGGCAAGATCCTGCGCCGGGAGCTGCGTCGCCTCGATGCCGAGCAGAAGGCCGGAAGGCGACCCTGAGGCGCCTAAACTAGAATAAGGGCGAGAAGCGTTTGGGCGTTGCCCTCTGGGATGCCGCCAAGGAGAGCCACGAAGCCGATCAGGACAGCAGGCCACCACTCGGCAAACCGGGCGAGACCATTGCTGCGGGCGAGAGGTTGTGAGGAATGAGTGGTGATGAACATGGCAATGCCTTTTGTCATCGTCAAAATATGACCGAAATATGGTCAAGCATTAGCCAATACTACCCTGTTTTTCAAGGGAAACTCTAAATTACTTAATGTATCAGATTAGTCTGCGGCGGCGGCTGGCAGATTGAATTGCAGCTCGGCCAGTCGGGCATAGAGCCCGTCGCGACGGATCAGGTCGGCGTGCCGGCCGACATCGACCACCTGGCCGCGGTCCACCACCACGATCCGGTCGGCCTTCTGGACGGTCGCCAGCCGGTGGGCGATCACCAGCGTGGTCCGCTTGTGCATCAGCCGGTCCAGCGCCTGCTGGACGGCCAGTTCGCTCTCGGCGTCGAGCGCACTGGTCGCCTCGTCGAGCAGCAGGATCGCGGGGTCGCAAAGCAGCGCGCGGGCGACGGCGATGCGCTGGCGCTGGCCGCCGGACAGCCGCACGCCGCGATTGCCGAGATCCGTGGCAAAACCCTGCGGCAGGCTCTCGATGAAGGCGAGCGCCGAGGCTGCTTCCGCCGCTGCCCGGACCTCGGAATCGGGGGCGTCGGGGCGGCCGTAGCGGATGTTGTCGGCGACCGAGGCGCTGAACAGCACCGGCTCCTGCGAGACGATCGCGAGCGTCCGCCGGAGGTCGGCGAAGCGCAGGTCGCGGATATCGATGCCGTCGACGCGGATGTTTCCCGCCTCGGGATCGTAGAAGCGCAGCAGCAGGTTGAAGACGGTGGTCTTGCCGGCGCCCGAGGGGCCGACGATGGCCACGGTCTCGCCCGGCGCGACGCTGAGGTCGAAGCGATCGAGCGCCAGGGCATCCGGTCGCGTCGGGTAACGGAACGACACACCCGAGAAGGAGACAACGCCCTGGGTCGGCTTGGGCAGCGACTTTGGTGCCGCGGCCTCGGCAATGGTCGGCGGCTCCGCCTTCAGCTCGGCCAGGCGTTCGGCCGCGCCCGCGGCCCGCTGCAGGTCGCCGATGGTCTCGCTGATGGCGCCGCCCGAACTCGCTACCAGCACGGCGTAGAAGACGAAGGCCGTGAGGTCGCCGGCGCTGATACGGCCGGTGAGCACGTCGTGGCCGCCCATCCACAACAGGAAACCCACCGCGGCGAAGACGATGAAGATCACCAGCGTCGTCATGACGGCCCGCCGGGCGATGCGCTGTCGGGCCGCCGCGAAGGCGCGCTCGGCCGCTTCGCCGAAGCGGGCCGAGGCGCGGTCCTCCTGGGCGAAGGCCTGCACGGTGCGGACGGCATCGAGGGTCTCGCTGCCTTCGGTCACCATGTCGGCCATGCGCGCCTGGGATTCGCGCGACAGCAGGCGGACCCGACGCCCGAAAAGAATGATCGGCACCACGGCCAGAGGGACCACGGCCAGCGCCAGCAGGGCGAGCTTGGGATTGGTGACAATCAGCATCGCGATGCCGCCCACGCACATCAGGGTGTTGCGTAGCGCCACCGACGCCGACGAGCCGATCACCTGCTCGATGAGCTGGGCGTCGGCAGAGATCCGGCTCATGACGTCGCCCGAATGCTTGATCTCGAACCAGGCAGGGCCCAGCCGCACGACATGCGCGAACAGGTCCTTGCGCAGATTGCCCACCACGCGCTCGCCGAGCCACGAGACGAGGTAGAAGCGCGCGCCGGAGGCGATCGCCAGCACCACGGCGACGGCCAGCAACGAAGCCAGCGCGTAGTTGAGAATGTCCGGTCGGCCCTGGGCGAAGCCACGATCGATCAGGGCCCGAAGGCAGGCGCCGAACGCCAGCACCGTGGCGGCCGCGACCATCAGCGACAGCAGCGCCAGCGCGACCCGGCCGCGGTGAGGCCTGAGATAGGGCCACAGCAGGCCGAGGCCCGCCAAGCCCTGGCGACCGCTGGCGACGGCCTCGCTCATGGCGCGGTCCAGTTCAGTTCGACGCCGAACTCGCCCGACAGGGTGGCCAGCAGGTCGCCGCCGCCCCTTGTGTCCCGCCATTGCCCGGAGGCGCTGTCGAAGGCGTAGTGCCGGGCGCCGCTTTTGGGCGAACTCAGCCAGACCTGCCGGGTCGGCGCATGCTTGTTGATCACCCAGATGCCGCCGTCGCCCTCGACCGTGAGGACGCCGCCTTGCAGCTCGGCGTCGACATGGGCGCCGATGCCCTCCTCGAGGGTGGCAAGCAGGCTGTCGGCGAGGCTTTCGAAGGAGATATCGGCCATGAGTCCGCAGGGTCTACAGGCCCGCCGGGGCCCGGACAACCGGCTTGTCGGAGGTCCCTTGAAACAGGGGGGCTGGACCGCTATACACCGCGCCCTATTGCGCCGGCCGGTCGGAAATCGGCCCTGAAGCGCTGGAGAAGACCTATGAAAGACAAGATCCACCCCGACTACCACAAGATCACCGTGGTGATGACCGACGGCACGTCCTTCGAGACGAAGTCGACCTGGGGCAAGGAAGGCGCCAGCCTGCGCCTCGACATCGATCCCAAGACTCACCCGGCCTGGACCGGCGTGCGCCAGAGCATCGATCGTGGCGGCCGCGTGCAGCGCTTCAAGGATCGCTTCGGCATGACCGGCAGCGCGGAAGCGGCCATGGGCGCCGGCACCAAGTCGTCGGGCGCCAAGCCCGAGGACAAGCCAGCTAAGGCCGCGGCCAAGAAGAAGTAAGGCCGAGCTTTTCCAAAGCCTCTGCTAGACTGCGCGCCGTAGTCCTTTTTTTGGGGAGACGGTGCGGTGAAGTCTGTTCGAGTCGTCTGCGCGCACGATTGCCCCGACATGTGCTCGCTCATCGCCCATGTCGAGGACGGCAAGGTCGTGCGCGTCCAGGGCGATGCCGACCACCCCTACACGGCGGGTTTCGCCTGCGGCAAGGTGAACCGCGACGCCGACCTGGTGAACTCGCCCGAGCGCCTGGCGACACCCCTCAGGCGCACCGGCCCCAAAGGCTCGGGCCAGTTCGCGCCGATCACCTGGGACGAAGCGCTCGACGAGATCGGCGCCAAGTGGACGGCGATTATCAAGGAAAGCGGCCCGCTCGCGATCCTGGGCTACGCCTACTCCGCCCATCAGGGCCTGATGAATCGCGGCCTCGTGAGCGGCCTGTTCCACGCGCTCGGCACCTCGCGCCTGCAGGCCGGCACGGTCTGCGACACCTGCTGCGAGGCTGCCTGGGACGTGACGGTGGGCCCGGTGGGCGGCGCCGATCCCGAATCGATCGTTCATTCCGATCTCGTCGTCTCCTGGGGCGCCGATCTCGCCGCCACCAACGTCCACTTCTGGGCGCTCGCCGAGGAGCAGCGCAAGAAGCGCGGCGTCAAGATCGTGGTCATCGACCCGCGCCGCACGAGGAGCGCCAAGGCCGCCGACCTCTACCTGCCGATCCGCATCGGCACCGATGCCGCCCTGGCGCTCGGCATTATGCACATCCTGGTGCGCGACAAGCTGGCCGACCGCGACTACATCGCCAAACACACGCTGGGTTTCGACCGGGTCGAACGCGAGATCCTGCCCAAGTTCACACCGGCCCGGACGGCCGAGATCACCGGCCTCGGCGTCGCCGATATCGAAAAGCTCGCGGCGATGTACGGCAACGCCAAGGCCGCGCTGATCCGCCTCGGCGAAGGCATGACCCGCCTCACCCACGGCGGCCAGGCGCTGCGCACGGTGGTGCTGCTGCCCGGCGTCAGCGGCCACTACGGCGTGAAGGGCGGCGGCGCCCTCCTCCTGACCGCGGCCTCGTGCGATCTCAACTACGCCGCGGTGCGCAGACCCTCGGGACCGGCCACGGCACGCATGGTCAATCACCTCCGTCTCGGCGAAGAGCTCCTCAACATGAAGGACCCGCCGATCCGCGCCCTCTATATCTCGGCCAACAATCCGGCGGTGACCTGTCCCGAGGTCCACAAGGTTCGCAAGGGCCTTGCCCGCGAGGACCTGTTCACGGTCGTGCACGATCCCTTCATGACCGACACCGCGAAGTTCGCCGACATCGTGTTGCCGGCCGCGAGCTACCTCGAGACCGACGACCTCTATCGAGCCTACGGCGCCTACTGGATGCAGTGGGGCCGGCGCGCCGTCGAGCCTCAGGGCGAGGCGCGCTCCAACTTCGCCGTGGCGCAGGCGCTGGCCAAGCGCATGGGCCTTGCCGACTCGATCTTCACGCTCGAGCCGCAGGACGCCGCGCGCGAACTGTTCAAGGGCGCCACCGGCCCCGCGTCCAAGGCCGATCCCGCAAAGCTCTTCGCCGGCGTGCCGATCCATATCGCCCATGATTGGGACGGCCAGCCGTTCAAGACGCCCTCGGGCAAGCTCGAGTTCTATTCCGAGCAGCTGGCCAGGCAGGGCCTGCCGCCGATGCCCGACTGGATGCCCGATCCGGTCGAGGCGGTGGAAGCCGCCAAGTGGCCGCTGCGCCTGCTGACGGCGCCGGGTTACTTCCAGGCCCATACCGCCTTCTCCGGCGTCGGCTTCCTGCGCAATCGCGAAGGCAAGCCGTTCTGCATCCTGCATCCCGAAGATGCAGCCAAGCGCGGCCTCAAGGACGGCGACGAGGTGCGCCTGTTCAACGACCGCGGCGAAGTCGGCCTGATGCTGAAGGTCGCCGACGAAATCCAGCCCGGCGTCGTGCTGGTGCCGGGCCAGCGCCCGACCGGCGAGGCGGTCGCCGGCACCATCAACATGCTGTGCTCCGACCGCTACACCGACATGGGCGAAGGGGCCACCTACCAGAGCACCTGGCTCGAGGTCGCGCCCTGGAAGGCCGCAGCCCGCGTCGCGGCCGCGTGAGTCAGTGGGACAGCGGTCTGCGTCGCCGGGAACTCCGCCGACGACAGTCAAACCATTGATCCGCCGGTGAAATCGCTGCCGGCCCGCACCGACGCGTGGGACGCCGGATGACTCGTTTCAAGTTTCCCATCCACCGCGCCGACCGGTTTTCCAGTCCGGACTGAACGCACAGAGGGATGGGCCTGAGACATGATAGGCAAATACCTATCACGTCCTCTCCCAACGGTCAACCGTCCGCCTATTTCACCATCGTCTCGCTGGCGACGCGGATGCGTCCACTGCGCCGCGCCTTGTCGAGCGCCTCGTAGTCCTTGTCGGTCTGCTTGGCATAGGCGAGCGCGAACCTGGCGATGGCGTCGTCGAGTTCGGGCGTGTTGCCGCAATAGCCCGCGATCATCGCCGGGTCGCCCGACTTGGCGTGCGCCAGCGCCAGCGCCCACCCGCACACGGCGCAATACTCTTCGAATGTCTCCAGTTGATCGACGTCGCCCTCGTTGAACGTAGCGCCGCCCTTCATGTCGGCAAGCTGGCGGACGTAGAAATTGCTGCCTTGGCCTTCACCCCACCCGAGAAAAATATCGGGCGCGCCCTGCGTCAGGCGCTGGCCGGCGACCACGCGATGGCCCTGGTTCTCGAACGGCAGCTGGCCTTCGACATACGGCGCCAGAACCGAGGTCTGGGCCTGCTTGACCTGGAGGAACAGCGGATCGTCGTTGTCGATACCCTGCAGCAGCATCACCCAGCAGCCGGTTCCGACGCTGCCGACGCCCACGACCTTGCGCGCCGAGTCGACGAGGCGATAGCGCGACAGCAGCTTCCGTCGATCGTGCGACAGGGATTCGATGTATGACCGCAACATGAGGTCGAGGGCAGTGTTGATCGGCGTGCCGTTCTCAAGGTGTGTCTCGCGCACGATCAGCGGCACTTCCTCGATGATGCGGTGCTCGCCGTCCACCTGCTCGGTCAGCTTGTCGAGAACCTGGACGTGGCCCTTCTCGCGTGCCTTGGCTATGGCCCGTTCGGCCCGCCTGCGCGCCTTGGCCGACAGGGTATCCATCACCGCCCGTTCGTCGATGCGGTTGTACCAGACCTCAAGATAGCCCATTTCGGCAAAGCGGCGGATGCGCTTGCGGTAGGAACGCACGGTAGCGCGAGCCGCGTCGGCGGCCTTGGCCTTGTCGCCCCCCATGAAGCGCACCGCGACGGCGGCACTCGCGGCCAGGCGCTTGAGATCCCACTCCCATGGTCCGGGATGAATCTCGTCGAAATCATTGATCGCGAAGATGAGGTTGCGTTCGGCCGAGGCGAAGACTCCGAAATTGGCCACATGCATGTCGCCACAGGCATTGACGAACACACCGGTGGCCGGCGTACCGGCCAGGTCGGCCGCCATGACCGCGGCGGAGCCCCGCAAGAACGAAAATGGCGAGGCGAGCATGCGGGCGAAGCGGACCGGCACGAGTTTCTGCACACGGCGGATGTTCTGCTGCTCGAGGATGGCGATCGGATCCGCCCGATCCGGATTCTTCTCGAAGCGAGCATGCTCGGCCCGCGGTACCCGATCGCGCAGCGCCTTGCCGATGGCGAGGCGTTCCTTCACCGATGGGCGCTTGTCCGTGAAGCTGGCCAGCATGGCGAGGTCTTCAGTGGCCTCTCCGAGTATCCGCAGATGGGCCCGATCCTCGGCAAGCCGCTTGGCGATGGCCATCGTCCACTCCCCCCGATTGACCGGCACTCCCTAGCAGGTTCAATCGGCCGGCGGCACCACAAGGTTCCTACACCGGAGCCAACCTTATCAGCGGCTCGGCAGGAATTCCCGTTCTTGCCGCGCGCTGGGGCGCCGTATCGGCGTAGACCCGCTCCTCGACGATGCGGCCGTCGCGCAGTCTGAATTTATCGACGCCGCGCGAGTCCAAGCGCTGGCCACCGACATGGCGCGTGTTCTGCCATTCGATGACCACCACATCGCCCCGCGCCGTCCAGTCGAGCAGCTGCCAGACCAGGTCAGGCGCCATCTCCCGGAGGAGGTCGTTGAGCCGCCCCAGCTCCTTGCCGGCGACGGGCCGGTCGTAGAACGGCGAGTGCAGCACACCGTCGGGATGCCACAGCGCAAGGAATGCCTCGCCGTCGCGCGCCGCCCACGCGGCGGCAAATCGGGTCACGAAATCCTGAACGTCCTGCTCGGTCATGTCGGTGCTCCTGCCGTGGGAGCGGACCCTAGGCGGCACCGAGCAGGTGGTCTGGCGCGTTTCGGACGTCACCTCCCGCCCGGCAAGCGCTCTCAGATGAACTTGTGCTGAGTACGCTCGCGATTGGCGAGCTTCGGCACCGCCTGGCCGACGATCAGCGTCTTGAAGTGCTCGCTCTGCTGGTGCTCGGCAAACGCAGCCTCATCCTTGAAGACTTCGTAGAAGAAGAACTTCGTCGGCTCGGTGAGCGACTGGTGGATCTGGAAGGCCTTTACGCCCGGCTCGCGCTGGGCCTGCGGCAGGAACTCCCTGACGATGCCGACCAGCGAGTCGACTTCCTCGGGCTTGGCTTCCCAGAATGCCGTGACGACGAGACCATTCCGAACTTCGTTCAAATCAACCATGTGTTTCTCCCTTGGTACGAGGAGCGATCATGATAGCCGGCGCATCCCGCCCGACGTTTCGGCGCGGATCGAACCGATCAGGCGGCACGCCTGGAGAGCGACACCAGGCGTCCGCCCATGACCGCGGCGGCCAGCGCCACCGCGACGAAGCTCACCGGCACCCAAAAGGCCGCGCCGGCGATGCCGTCGGGCGTCAGTCCGCCCGACAGGCCGGCCACGTTGGCGACGATGCCGGAGGCGGCGGCACCGAGTGCGAAGCCCGTCTGCTGCACGGTCGCCACGGAGCCCGACGCGAGGTCGCGTTCGCCCGGCCTGGCGCCACTCATGATGCCCTGCACGCCGAACACCCAGCAGACGCCGATACCGAGACCGGTCAGGACGATCAGCGGCGGCAACACGGCCACGGGCTGTGCGGTCATGAACAGGGCGATTCCGAGCAGGCCCGCGGACATGCCGAGCGGACCGGCCACCATCATGCGGTCCGACCAGCGGGTCGGCAGCCCGGCAACGGCGACGGCTGCCACCGTCCAGCCGAGCGAGGCACCGGCCACCATGTAGCCGGCGCCCAACGGATCGAAGCCGTGCAGGTTCTGGAGGAAGATCGGCACGAAGATCGAGAGCGGGCTGTAGGCGACCGAGACCAGAAGAGCGAACCACAGCGCGACGCCCGTCACCGTGCCGAGCGAAAAGGCGTCACTCGGAAACAACGGCGACGCGGCCCGGCGATCAAGCTGCAACATCGCTATGAGGGCCACGACAGCGACGGCAAAGACGCCGGCCTTGGCAACAGGCGAACCGACGACACTTGCCGCTGACATGACCCCGATCGCGACGCAGATCAGCGCGACGCGGCCGACCGGCACACGCCGCACGGCGCCGCCGCGCTCACCGCGCGCACGCGGCAGGAACCGCAGCGCGAAGACCGCCAGCACGATCGCCGAGATCGTCACGGCATAGAAGGAGCCGCGCCAGTTGCCCCAGGTTGCGAATACGCCGCCGACGAGGGGGCCGACGAGGATGGATACGCTCCACGTGCCGGACAGGAGAGAGCCGACACGCGGCCACAGCGGTTCGGGGAACGCGTTGCCAACCAGCACATAGGCCATGGCGGACAGGACCCCGCCGCCGAAACCCTGTACGAAGCGGCCGGCGACGACGTATTCCATCGACGGGGCCAGCGCGCAAAGCAGAGCGCCGGCACCAAAGACCAGCGCGCCGGCGGCGAACGCGCTCCTGGCGCCGAAGCTGGCGGTCAAATGGCCCGTGCAGGTCGCGGCAACGATCGACGAAGCGAGGAACGCGGTCGTCGGCCAGCTCATCAGCGCTGCGCCGCCGACCTCCTCGACGATGCTCGGCAGCACCGTCGCCAGCATCATCACATTCATCGAATGCAGCAGCACGCCGCCCAGCAACACCGCCAGCAGGGGCAGCCATTCGGGCTTGAGCAGGGCTGACCAGCGGACCTGGGACGCTTCCGGCGACATGCCGGCGCATGATCACGATCCCGCCGTCGCGGTCAAACCGGATACCCTTCCTCCGCTCGTGACTATCGGGTCCGAAATCCGCGAGCATCGCCCGCGCGCGCGTGAGAAACTACGGCCATGGAACTGCTCGACCGCAAGACCTACTACCGCACCTTCCAGACCCGCGACGTCCGGTTCGACGGCCGCGTCTTCGTGGGCGTGACCTCGACCGGCATCTACTGCCGGCCGATCTGTCCGGCGCGCACGCCGAAATTCGAGAATTGCCGCTTCTTCGCCTCCGCCGCCGCGGCCCAGGAGGCGGGCTTCCGGCCCTGCCTGCGCTGCCGTCCCGAGATCGCGCCCGACCTCGCCTTCTGGCGCGGCACCGCCAACACCGTCAGCCGGGCGCTGGCCCTGATCGCCGAGGGCGCGCTGGACGAGGACGAAGCGGGCGTCGAGGCGCTGGCCGAACGGCTGGGCGTCGGCGGCCGGCAACTGCGCCGCCTGTTCAAGCAGCACCTTGGCGCTTCGCCCGTCGCCGTCGCCCAGACGCGGCGCGTACTCTTCGCCAAGCAGCTCCTGCACGACACCCGCCTGCCGATGGCCGAGGTGGCGATGTCCGCCGGGTTCGGCAGCGTGCGGCGCTTCAACGAGACCTTCCGCGATCTGTTCGGCCGGCCACCGAGCGCGTTGCGACGCCATCGCAAGGGACAGGGGGGCGGCACCGACACGGCGCGGGATGGCGTCACGCTGCGACTGGCCTACCGGCCGCCCTACGACTGGCCCGGCATGCTGGCCGCCCTCGCCGCGCGCGCCGCTCCCGGCAACGAATGGATCGAGGACGATGTCTGGCATCGGCGGATCGAGCTCGAGGGCACCGAAGGTACCGCGGCGGTCGCCCATCTTCCGGCGCGCAACTCGGTGGCGGTGACGATCCGCTTTCCTTCGGTGAAGGCGCTGCCCGTCCTCGTGGCGCGCATCCGGCGCGTGTTCGACCTCGGCGCCGACATCGCCACCATCGGAAGCCATCTGGCGCGCGATCCCAGGCTCGCGCCGCTGGTCGCCCGGCGACCCGGCCTGCGCGCGCCGGGCGACTGGGAACGCGAGACGATCGTGTCGGGCATCGACGACAACACGCCGCGGGCGTGGCGACCCTGGCACGCCTATGCCGTGCAACATCTGAGGATGGCGAACCATGGCTGAGCAACTCCAGTTCCTCGTCGACCGGATGGCGACGCCGATCGGCGAGCTCCTGATCGTGGCCGATCGCGCGGGCAAGTTGCGCACCATCGACTGGACCGACCACGAAGCGCGCATGCGCCAGTTGCTCGACCGCCAGTACGGCAAGGGCTCCTACACACTTACGGCAGCGCGCGATCCCGGCGGCCTCACCCGCACGATGCGGGCCTACTTCAACGGCGACATCGCCGTGATCGACAGCCTGCCGGTCGAGACCGCCGGCACGCCGTTCCAGAGGAGCGTATGGCGGGCACTGCGCAGGATCCGCGGTGGCAAGACGATCAGCTATGCCGAGCTGGCGCGGCGCATCGGCAAGCCGCGCGCCGTCCGTGCGGCCGGCCTCGCCAACGGCCAGAACCCGATCAGCATCGTCGTGCCGTGCCATCGCGTGATCGGCTCGGACGGCAGCCTCACCGGCTACGGCGGCGGTCTGCCGCGCAAGAAGTGGCTGCTCGAGCATGAGGGGGTGAGTACCTAAAACGGGTCACCTCATATTGACGCCTTCGCTCCTTGGCCATAAGAGCGAATTCATGCCGATACACTTCACGATCGACCACAAGGCTCGCTTCGTCGATGCCAAGTTCGACGGCGTCCTCGTGCTGAAGGACGTCGAGCAGTTTTGCGACGCCGTCGTCGGCCAGAACGCCCTGCCTTATCGCAAGCTGATCGACGGCCGCACGGCCATCGGCAAGTACGACGACAACGATGTCATGGCGCTGGGCGCCCGCCTCAGCGCCTATGCCACGATGGGCCCGCGCGGGGCGCTGGCGATGGTCCCTGCAGAGGACGCCTCGCTCGAACTGGCGGACCGGCTCATAAATCTCGGCAAGGACGGCCGGCCGGCCAAGGCCTTCCACTCGATCGACGAAGCCCGCAAGTGGCTTTTCGCCCAGCCTGAAGCCTAAGACTACGACGCCAGCACGTTGCGGCGCTTCAGCCGAAGTAGCGAGGCCGGCGAGCGGCCATCCTCGGTCGGCTGGTAGACGACGCTGAACAGGGTGCGGGCCCTGGCGAGCGCCTCGCCGAAACCCTTCTGCTCGCTCTCGAAGGAATCGAAGCCGCAACGCAACATGAAGGCGATCTGGTCCTGCAGAACGCCGCCGGTCGCGCGCAGTTCGCCTTGGTAGCCGTAGCGGCCCCGCAGCAGACGGGCCTGGCTGTAGGAGCGGCCGTCGCTGAACTTGGGGAAATGCAACACCACGAGATCGAGGCGAGATACATCGGGCGCCAGCGCCTCGACGGAATCGACGTTGGCCAACGCCACGCCGACCGGATCGCGCCGGGCGAGCAAGGCCGCCCGGGTTTCGCGCCAGCGGGCAAAATTCACCAGCACCATGCCGTCGGCCGGCACCGCCGCATCGTCGGCAAGCCGCAGCCAGGGATCCTCGACAATGAGTCCCGACGGCCCTCCTTCCCTATAAAGCGGCATACATACGCTCCTTGAAGGGTTCGGCGCCGATGCGCCTATAAGTGTCGACGAAACGCTCGCCGTCGCTGCGGGCGTCGAGATAAGTCGTGACCAGAGAATCGACGGCCCCGACGACCTTGTCGGCCGTGACGGCGGGCCCGAGGATCGTGCCGAGCGCCGTCCTGCCGAAATCGACGTCGCCGCCCAGGCTGATCTGGTAGAGCTCGACGCCGTTCTTGTCGACGCCCAGGATGCCGATATGGCCGACATGGTGATGGCCGCAGGCGTTGATGCAGCCCGAGATCTTTATCTTCAGGTCACCGATGTCGTGCTGGCGCGCCAGGCTGGCGAAATGGTTGGAAATCCGCTGCGCCACCGGGATCGAGCGCGCGTTGGCCAGCGCGCAATAGTCGAGGCCCGGGCAGGCGATGATGTCGGTGATCTTGCCGACATTGGCTTCGGCAAATCCTAGCCGGCCGAGCGCGGCATAGACCGCCGGCAGATCCTCGATGGCGACATGCGGGAAGATCAGGTTCTGCTCATGGCTCACCCTGAGTTCGCTCTGGCTATAAGTGTCGGCGATGTCGGCGACGCCTTCCATCTGCACGGCGCTGGCATCGCCCGGCGGCGACCCGGCGGGTTTCAGCGACGCCGTCACAATCGCGTAGCCCTTCACGCGATGCGGCGCGACATTGGATTTCAGCCACAGCGCGAAGTCGCGGTTCTCCAGCCTCAGCGCCTCGACGGCACCCACCAGGTTCGACTTGGGCGGCAGATCCGGCGGCGCGAACTGCCGTGCGATCGCCTCGATGGTTTCGTCGCTGAGGCCGAGGAGCCCGTCGCGGGTCTCGGCGTATTCCGCCTCGACATCGGCGCGCATCCTCTCGACGCCGACCTCGTGCACCAGGATCTTGATGCGGGCCTTGTAGAGATTGTCGCGCCGGCCGTAGCGGTTGTAGACGCGCAGCGTCGCCTCGAGATAGGCCAACAGCTCGTTCCTGGGCAGGAACTCGCGAAGCGTCTTGCCGATCATCGGCGTGCGGCCGAGACCGCCGCCCACGATCACCTCGAAGCCGACCTCGCCCTCGGCGTTGCGCCACAGGCGAAGCCCGATGTCGTGCACGCGGACCGCCGCGCGGTCGTTGGGCGAGCCGGTGATGGCGATCTTGAACTTGCGCGGCAGGAAGGTGAATTCGGGATGGAGCGTCGACCACTGACGCACGATCTCGGCCCAGATGCGCGGATCCTCGATCTCGTCGGCAGCGGCGCCGGCGAAATGATCGGCGGTGACGTTGCGGATGCAGTTGCCGCTGGTCTGCAGCGCATGCATGTCGACCTCGGCCAGGGCGGCCAGCGCGTCGGGCGCGTCCTCGAGCTTGATCCAGTTGAGTTGCAGGTTCTGCCGGGTGGTGAAATGGCCGTAGCCACGGTCGTACTTGCGCGAGATGTCGGCGAGCTTACGCAACTGGCGCGACGACAGTGTACCATAGGGAATGGCGATCCGCAGCATGTAGGCATGGAGCTGCAGGTAGAGGCCGTTGTGAAGACGCAGCGGCTTGAATTGCTCCTCGGTCAGCTCGCCGGCCAGGCGCCGGCGCACCTGGTCGCGGAACTGATCGACGCGCTCGGAGACGAGCGAGCGGTCGTAA
>JAUXWB010000167.1 GCA_030684475.1 Reyranella sp.
GTGATGGCGTGGTTCATGGACACCTATTCGATGTATCAGGGCCGCACCGTGACCGAGATCGTCACCGGCAAGCCGGTGGCCTCCGGCGGCACGCTGGGACGGCGCGAAGCCACCGGGCGCGGCGTCGCGCATCTCGCCAAGCGGGTGCTGAACGAATTGTCGATCAGCCTGAACAACGCCACCGCCGTGATCCAGGGGTTCGGCAATGTCGGCTCCTACGCGGCGCTTGAGCTGCATCAATTCGGGCTCAAGGTGATCGCGGTCAGCGACCACACCGGCGCGCTGCACGATCCCGCCGGGCTCGATATCCCCGCACTGATGCGCCATGCCGGCAAGCATGGCAGCATCGCCGGCTTTTCCAGCCAGCTGCAATACGACCCTGCGCAGATCCTGACGCTGCCCTGCGACGTGCTGGTGCCGGCGGCGATGGAGCGCGTGATCGACGCCAAGGTCGCGGGCAACCTGAAATGCCGGGTGCTGGCCGAAGGCGCCAACGGCCCGACCACCCCGGACGCCGACCTGGTGCTGGAAAAGCGCCAGGACGAGGTGTTTGTCATTCCGGACATCCTGTGCAATTCGGGCGGCGTCGTGGTCAGCTATTTCGAGTGGGTGCAGGATCTGCAGCAGCTGTTCTGGGAGGAAGCGGAAGTGACCCGGCGCGAATATCAGATACTCGACCGCGCCTTCGAGACCATGGTGGCGCGCTCGAAGGCCGACAACATCTCGTACCGCACCGCCGCCATGGCGATCGGCGTGGAAAAAGTCCGGGCCGCCAAGAACACCCGTGGGCTTTTCCCATGATCAGCGGGCTCGATCATGTCGTGGTGCTGCTTTCCGATCTCGCGGCCGGCGCCAGGGCCTATGAAGTGCTGCTGGGGCGGACGCCGTCGTGGCGAAGCCGCAGCGACGGCGCCGAAACCGTGCTGTTCACCCTCGACAACATGACGCTGGAGCTGATGGCGCCGGCAGGCGCCTCCGAAATCGCCGACCGCATCCGCAGCGTGATCGGGATCTGGGGCGAGGGGCTTGCCAGCATCTGCTTTCGCGTCGGCGACATCGCCAAAATGCACCGCAGGCTCGACCGCCTGGCGATGAAGCCGGACCCGGTGGCTGAGGTCGAGAGCCGCGACCTGGACTCGGGCGGCACCCTGCGCTGGAAGCGGACCCGCGCCGCGACCGAACTGACGCGGGGGGTGCGGATGTTCTTTCTCGAACTGGCGCAGGAACGCCCGCACTCCGCCGCGACCACGGAGGCGCCGATCCTCGCGCTGGATCACATCGTGGTATCGACCGAGGATCCGGAGCGCGCCGCAGCCCTCTATGGCGCGCGGCTCGGCCTCGACATGGCGCTCGACCGTTCGCACCAGGACTGGGGCCAACTGATGTTCTTCCGCTGTGGCGATCTTATTCTCGAGATCGTGCGCCGGCCGGTCGCGGGGGCGGATTTCACCCACGATAAATTGTGGGGACTGAGCTGGCGCGTCGCCGATGCCGACGCCACGCGGGCGCGGCTGGTGGCTTCCGGCCTCAATGTTTCGGAAGTACGCGCCGGCCGCAAGCCCGGCACAAGGGTGTTGAGCGTGCGCGACGGCGCCTGCGGCATCCACACGCTGCTGGTGGAGCGGACGGACAGAAACTGATCGCGAACTGCGTCTTGCTGCCCTCCGGGGGAGAGCAGCGCAGGCTCGCTTCATTCTCAATCCGTGCTGCGCGTGCTACATTCAAATCTGCACTCTCACCGGGCACCCCCTTGGCCAAGGCAAAGCAGACTCTGAAATGGCAGCGCGATCCCGAGGGGATGCGGCTTCGCATCCTGGAGGCCGCCAAGCAGGAGTTCGCCGCCCATGGCCTGGCCGGCGCGCGGGTCGACCGGATCGCGGCCAAGGCCGGCGCCAACAAGCGCATGCTGTATTACCACGTCGGCAAGAAGGACGATCTCTACCTTGCGGTGCTCGAAGGCGCCTATGAGCAGATTCGCGCGGAGGAGCGCGGGCTCGATCTGGAGCATCTCGATCCGCCCGACGCGATCGAGCGGCTGATCGGCTTCACCTGGAACTACTTCATCCGAAACCCGGAATTCCTTGCGCTCCTGAATACCGAAAATCTCGCCAAGGCGCGGCATCTCAAGCGCTCCACAAAAGTCAAATCGATGCACTCGCCGTTCGTCGAGATGATCCGCACCGTGGTCAGACGCGGCGTCGAAAGCGGCGATTTCGTCGTCGCGGTCGATCCGGTGCAGCTCTACATTTCGATCGCGGCGCTTTGCTTTTTCTACCTCTCGAACTCGGCGACGCTGAGCGTGATCTTCGGCCGCGACCTGCTCAAGCAGGAAGCCAGGGACGAGCGCCTCGCCCATATGGTGGCGCTAGTGCTGGCGGCGCTGACGGGGAAATCGGCGGCCAGTTTTGGCAAGGCCAAGGCGCCGAAGGCGCGTGCGGCGGCGCAGCAGCCGGCGTGATTTGGCCGCCGCCCGGCGATGCCGCCCCCGCCGTCAATATTACGCCTTAACCAAACATTAATTATGCATTTGTGGGGACGGGAGGTCCGGCCTAGCCTGCGTCAGGGCCTGCTCGGTAACCAACAATGGGTGCGTGCCATGGCGTATCGGATGTATGGGACGATGATCGTCCCCCTCAGCGTTGCAGTGCTGATACTCGGCGCAAACGACACCTTCGCCAGATCGGCGCAAGCAGCACCCCGCGCGGGCGTTGCATCGACGCATTCGTTTCCCCGTCCCCCTTTCGTCGGGCATCACCGGCGCAGCCACCCCAGGGCGTTCTGGCCGGCCACCGGGGGCTACTACGGCCCGCCATCCCATGACCAACAACCCATGGCGGCCGACGTCAATCAGACGATCAAGGGCGACATCCGTTACACTTACACCCAGGACGTTCCCTGGGATTGGCCGCATCGCTTTCCGCCGATGGTGGCGCCTTCCGATCGCCCCTATGTGCAGACTTGCCCCGCGGAAACCGTCACCGTTCCCGGACGCAACGGCAAGGAGCGGACCGTCAACATCATGCGGTGTTACTAGCGGCGGATACCGCGCACCAATGTATCGACGTCATTGCGAGCGAAGCGAAGCAATCCAGCTTTCTTGAAGCGTCACAAGAGAAAGCTGGATTGCTTCGTCGCAAAGCGCTCCTCGCAATGACGTTGTGAAATTCTGATTCGAATTTCAGACAGCCAATGAACGGCGACTAGCCGCACTTTCGCGATCTCGCGGCGCATTTCGCCCGAGCTTTGCCATCAACGTTCCGATCAGAGGGGCAGGCTCGACGACCACATGTCGCCGTGCTGGCCGCGCCAAATTGCTCTCCGAACCCCCTAGACAGTATTTATCCAACAAGTTAATTTGTCCGCCAAGACGCACTCACAAGACGAACCAGCCGGGGGCGAAGCGTGGCGGAGTCGAATGGCCCAGGAGCCTTATCGAAGGCGTTGAACGCGGCGTGGGTTCGGCCGGTTCTGTTCCTGTTGTTCATCGTGGTGGCCTGGGATCTCACCATCCGCTTGTTCCGGATTCCGCCGTATCAGATCCCGGCGCCCGGCGATGTGCTTGCGGTGCTGTGGAGCGACTGGCCGGAATTGCTGCAACAGGCGTGGCCCACGACCTACGCCACGATCTGCGGCTTCCTGCTGTCGGCAGTGTTCGGCATTCCCGTGGCGATGCTGATCGCGGGATCGAAGACGGTAGAAAGCTATATCTATCCGCTGCTGGTGTTCTCGCAGTCGGTGCCGAAGATCGCGATCGCGCCGCTGTTCGTGGTCTGGTTCGGATTCGGGATCATTCCCAAAGTGATCTCCGCGTTCCTGCTTGGATTTTTTCCGGTGGTGGTGTCTGCGGTGCAGGGGTTCAAGTCGGTCGACCCCGACATGGTCGATCTGGCGCGGGCGATGCAGGGCAGCCGCTTCAAGGTGTTCTGCGCGGTCAACCTGCCGCATGCGATGCCGGCGATTTTCTCCGGCCTGAAGGTATCGGTGACGCTGGCGGTTGTCGGCGCCGTGGTCGGTGAATTCGTCGGCTCCAACTCCGGCATCGGCTACGTGCTGCAGCGCTCGATCGGCACTTTCGATCTGCCGACGATGTTCGCGGCCCTGGTGATCCTGGCGCTACTCGGCGTGGTCCTGTTCTGGATCGTCGACCGCATCGAGCGTTTTGTGATTCCCTGGCATGTCAGCCAGCGCGATGAATTTTTGTTTGCGGCGTGAACGAAGGAAGTCAGACCGTCATTGCGAGCGCAGCGAAGCAATCCATCTGACAACAGTAAGAGTATGGATTGCTTCGCCGCGCGCGCAATGACGAGAAGAAACAAAACAACGGGAGGATGACATGGTGCGATTGATAAGTGCGGTGACGGCGGCCCTGATCTGGACGGCGCTGGCGCTGGTTCCCGCGGCGGCGGCCGACAAGGTGGTGCTGATGCTGAACTGGTACGTCTATGGCGAACACGCGCCGTTCTACTATGGCAAGGCCAAGGGCATCTATGCGGCCGAAGGCATCGACCTCGAAATCCAGGAAGGCCGCGGCTCGGCGGCGACCACGCAGGCCGTGGCCGCCAAGACCGCCGACTTCGGCTATGTCGACGTGCCCACCATGATGCGCGCGGCGGTGAAGGGCGCGCCGATCGTCGCCACCGGCGTGCTGCTGCAGACCAGCCCGATGTCGGCGATGGGCTTTGTCGAGAAGAACATCAAGAAGCCGGAAGATATCAAGGGCAAAACGGTGGCGATCACGCCGGCGGATTCCATGACCCAGATCTGGCCGCTGTTCCTGAAGAAGACGGGCTTGAAGGAAAGCGATTTCAAGACGGTGGCCGGCGACGGCCAGACCAAGCTCAACGCCGTGATCAACGGCCAGGCGGACCTGCTGCTCGGCTACGTCATGGACCAGTCGATGAAGATCAAGGACGCCACCGGCAAGGATGTCTATCCGATCAAGTTCGCCGACTACGGCATCAACATGGTCTGTTCGGGCCTGGTCGCCAATACCGACTACGTCAAGGCCAATGCCGACCTGGTCAAGCGCTTCATGTCGGCCTCGACCAAGGCGGTCGAAGCCGCGGAGAAGGACCCGAAGGGCGCGGCGCAGGCGATCCTCGACGCCAATCCCAAGGGCGGCAAGATCGAAACGCTGACCAAGGGTTTTGAGCTGACGATCCCGCTGTATCGCACCGCGGAAACCAAGGGCAAGCGGCCGTTCCAGGTCACCGACGCCAACATGACCGACAGCGTCAACCTGATGGTCGAGTATGGCGGCCTCGAAGCCAAGGCCAAGGACAATCCGAAGGCGTTTTATACCAACGACTATCTGCCGAAGTAGGGCGGGCGCGACTTACCCTCCCCTGGAGGGGGAGGGTGAACAAGAACGGACCTTGCTGAATGAACACAGCGACCAACCCAGCCATCAATCCATCTGCCGCGCATCTTCGCGTGGTGTCCGACCGCGCTGCGGGCGGCAGACCGGGCATCACGCTGTCGGGCGTCTCGAAGACCTACCGGTCGCGCGATGGCGATGTGGTATCGCTGCGGCCGCTGGATTTCCATATCAATGCCGGCGAGTTCTTTGTCGTGGTTGGTCCATCCGGCTGCGGCAAGTCCACGCTGCTGAAAATGATCTCGGGACTGCTGGCGCCCTCGACCGGCGAGGTGTTCGTCGAGGGCGAGGCGGTGACGAAACCGCATGGCAATGTCGGCATCGTGTTCCAGAATTCGCTGCTGCTGCCATGGCGCAACATCCTGGCCAACGTCATGCTGCCGATCGACATGAAGGGCCTGCCGCGCGACAAATATCTGCCGCGGGCCAGGGACCTGCTGAAGATGGTCGGCCTCGAGGGCTTCGAGAAAAAGCTGCCATGGCAATTGTCCGGCGGCATGCAGCAGCGGGCTTCGATCTGCCGGGCGCTGGTGCACGATCCCAAGATCATGCTGATGGACGAGCCGTTCGGCGCGCTCGACGCTATGACGCGCGAGCGCATGAATGTCGAGCTGATGCGGATCCAGCGCGAGACCGGCAAGACCGTGCTCCTGATCACGCATTCGATTCCGGAAGCCGTGTTCCTCGCCGATCGCGTGCTGGTCATGACCGAACGCCCGGGATCGATCGCGGCGATCTACGACGTGCCGCTGCCGCGGCCGCGCTCGCTCGATGCCATGGCCGATCCTGTGTTCACCGAACTGGTGCAGCGCATCCGCAAGCATTTCTTCACCCAGAGCACGCTGGACTAAAAGGACACGCCATGCCGCCACGTATCGCCGTGCGGGATATTTCATTCTTTGAACGGCCGATCCCGTTCGCAAAACCGTTCCGGTTCGGCAGCGTGGTCATCACCTCGTCCGTGCAGGTCTTCGTGCGTGCCGAAATCGAGATCGAAGGCAAGGGTTGTTCGATCGGCGCCGCCGCCGAAATGATGGCCTCGAAATGGTTCGACAAGCGCGCCCACCTGTCGCCGCAGCAGACCGTCGATGGGCTGCGGCGTGCGCTGGCGATCGCGCGCGGGCTTTATCTGGCGCGGTCCGGCTTCGACACCGCGTTCGGGCACCACGCCGCCGTCATTGGGGCGCAAGTCGAGGCCTGCGCAAGAGAGGATATCCCACCGCTTGCCGCCGGCTTCGGGCCGGCCGAGATCGACAAGGCGATCCTGGATGCGCTGCTGCGTGCGCTCGGTGTGAATTTCTTCGACGGGATGGCGCAAAATATCGTCGGGATCGACGCGCGGCTATCGCCCGACCTCGAGAATAGCGACATCGCGCAATTTCTCGGCGGGCGCCAACGGCTGGAGCGCGTCGCGGTGAGGCATACCGTCGGCATGGACGACCAGGTCGAAGGCGAGGGCGGTGTTGCCGATATAAACGAGAACGCCGGGGCGCGCTATTTCAAGCTCAAGCTCAACGGCGATCCCGACGCCGACGCGACGCGGCTGATCCGAATCGGCGCTGAACTGGCAACGCTGCCGTATGACTACAGCGTCACGCTGGATGCCAACGAGCAATATGCCGATCTCGCCGCACTCGGCGCGCTGGTCGGGCGTCTCGATCGCGACGCCGCACTGCAGCCAATCGCGACCAAACTGCTCTATATCGAGCAGCCGATGCCGCGCGACAGTTTCAGGCAGTCGCCGCTCGGCGCGTTGGCGCGGCGCGACATCATCATCGACGAGGCCGACGATTCCTATGACGCCTTCCCGGCCGCCCGTGCGCTCGGCTATCGCGGCATCTCCTCGAAATCCTGCAAGGGCATCTACAAATCGATCGTCAACGCCACCCGCGCCGCCAAATGGAGCGCGGACGGTCAGCGGTTCTTCATCTCGGGCGAAGACCTGACCTGCCAGGCCGGCCTCGGCGTGCAGCAGGATCTGGCGCTAGGCGCGCTGATCGGCGTCACCCATGCCGAGCGCAACGGCCATCATTATGTCGACGGCTTTGCCGATACCCCGGCGGCCGAGGCCGAAGCGTTCCTGTCGGCGCATCCAGATCTCTACATTCGCGACGGAGCAAAGATCCGCCTGTCGATCCACGACGGCGATCTCCTGACGGGATCGCTGACAGCGCCGGGCTTTGCCTCGAAAGTTCATCCGGAGTGGACGGCGCTGTCGCCGCTTCAACAACCAAAAGCAAAAACCCTGCAGGAGCAATCGATATGACGACGCACCGTCTCGGCCTGATCATGAACGGCGTCACCGGCCGCATGGGGCTCAACCAGCACCTGATCCGTTCGATCGTCGCGATCCGCGATGCCGGCGGCGTGCGCTTGAGCAATGGCGACCGCATGATGCCGGATCCGATTCTGGTCGGCCGCGACGCCGAGAAAATCGAGGGCCTGGCCAGGCGCTTCAACGTGACGCGCTGGACCACCGACCTCGACGGCGCCCTGCGGGACGAGAACGACACCATCTTCTTTGACGCCGCCACCACGCAGGCGCGGCCGTCGCTGCTGACCAGGGCAATCAATGCCGGCAAGCACGTCTATTGCGAGAAGCCGATCGCGACCAACCTCGACGAGGCGGTGGCGGTGCTCAAGCTCGCCGCCGCCAAGGGCGTCAAGCACGGCACGGTGCAGGACAAACTTTTCCTGCCCGGCCTGAAAAAACTCGCCTTCCTGCGCGATTCCGGCTTCTTCGGCCGCATCACCGCGGTGCGCGGCGAATTCGGCTACTGGGTGTTCGAGGGCGACTGGCAGGAGGCGCAGCGGCCGTCGTGGAATTATCGCAGCGAGGACGGCGGCGGCATCATTCTGGACATGGTCTGCCACTGGCGCTACGTGCTCGACAATCTGTTTGGCGACGTCGAAAGCGTCAGCTGCCTCGGCACGACAGACATTCCCGACCGCTGGGACGAGAAGGGCCAGAAGTACAAGGCGACGGCGGATGATTCCGCCTACGCCACCTTCAAGCTCAAGGGCGGCGTCATCGCCCACATCAACATGTCCTGGGTGACGCGGGTCTACCGCGACGATCTCGTCACCTTCCAGGTCGACGGCGTCAATGGCTCGGCGGTGGCGGGGCTTTCCGATTGCGTGATCCAGGCCCGCCAGGCGACGCCGCGGCCGGTGTGGAACCCGGACGAGAAGCGCACCCACGACTTCTATGGCGATTGGCAGAAGCTGCCGGAGAACACCACCTACGACAACGGTTTCAAGGAGCAGTGGGAGATGTTCATTCGCCATGTCTGCGAGGATGCGCCCTACAAGTATACGCTGCTGGAGGGCGCCAAGGGCGTGCAACTCGCCGAATGCGCGCTGCAGAGCTGGCGCGAACGGCGCTGGGTCGACGTCGCGCCGATCGAGGTGTGAGGAGGGGATCATGAACAAACCGGTTTTGCCCGTTTCGTCATATCAGCTGAAACTGCCTGCAGGCGGCGGGCTGATCGAGAACTATCGCCTCGCGGCCTCGCGAACCTTTCCCGCCAAACTCGAGGGCACGCTGAATCGCGTGGCATTCTCCGCGGCCCACGTAGTGGCCGATCCGCTCGCCGACGTCGATCCGTGGCTCACCTCGGCAGTCGATTGGGACCGCACCATTGCGTTCCGCGAGCATATCTGGGACCTCGGTCTCGGCGTCGCCGAAGCCATGGACACCGCGCAGCGCGGCATGGGACTGGACTGGCCCAGCTCGCTGGAATTGATCCAGCGCTCGGTGCGCGCGGCGAAGGCGAGGGGCGGCGCGCTGGTGTTTTCCGGCGCCGGTACCGATCACCTCGCGGTGGAGGACGCCAAGTCGATCGACGACGTCGTCCGCGCCTATGAGGAGCAGATCGCGGCGATCGAAAAAGCCGGCGGCCGGATCATCCTGATGGCCTCGCGCGCGCTCGCGAAGCTCGGCCGCAGCGCCGACGACTATGCCAGGGTCTACAATCGCGTGCTGTCGCAGGTCCGCGAGCCCGTGATCATCCACTGGCTCGGCGACATGTTCGATCCGGCGCTGGCGAATTACTGGGGCACGGAAAACCTCGACACCGCGATGGATATCGCGGTCGGCATCATCAACGCCAACGCCGCCAAGGTCGACGGCGTCAAGGTCTCGCTGCTCGACAAGCAGCGCGAGATCGACATGCGCCGCCGGCTCGACGAGAATGTGAGGATGTATACCGGCGACGATTTCAATTACGCCGAATTGATCGCCGGCGACGACAAGGGTTTTTCCCACGCGCTGCTCGGCATCTTCGATGCCATTGCGCCGGCGGCGTCCTACGCGCTGTCCCGGCTTTCGGCCGGCGACGAGGCCGGCTTCCACGACGTGCTGGGACCGACGGTGCCGTTGTCACGCCATATCTTCAAGGCGCCGACCCGTTTTTACAAGACCGGCATCGTGTTCATGGCCTATCTCAACGGTCATCAGGACCATTTTACCATGGTCGGGGGACAGGAGAGCACGCGCTCGACGCTGCATCTGGCCGAACTGTTCAGGCTGGCGGACCAGGCAGGCCTGCTTTCCAATCCTGAAATGGCGACGCGGCGGATGAAGGCGGTGCTGGCGCTGCGCGGCATCGAGGCGTGATGCGGGATTTTTCCGCCGACCATCGTTGGCTGTCGCTGAACACGGCGACACTCCGCAAGCAGGGCGATCTCCTTGAGATCATCGACGCCTGCGCGCGCCATGGCATCCGCGCCATCGACCCCTGGCGCGACCAGGTTGCGGCGGTCGGGCTCGATCGCGCGGCGCGGGCGGTGCGCGATGCCGGGCTCGATCTGACGGGATATTGCCGCGGCGGCATGTTTGTCGCGGACGCGGCGCATCGCACCGAGGCGCGCGACGACAACCGCCGCGCGGTCGACGAGGCCAAGGCGCTCGGCGCACCCTGCATCGTGCTGGTGGTCGGCGGCTTGCCGCAATATTCGCGGCCGGGCAGTGTGGTTTCCAGGGATATTGCAGGCGCGCGGGCGCAGGTCGACGACGCCATCGCGGAAATGATGGAATACGCCAAGCAGGCAAACATGCCTTTGGCGGTCGAGCCGCTGCATCCGACCTATGCCGCCGACCGTGCCTGCGTGAATACCACGAAGCAGGCGCTGGACATCTGCGACCGGCTGGATCCGCGACGCACGGGCGCGCTCGGTGTCGCGCTCGACGTCTATCACATCTGGTGGGACCCGGAATTGCTGCCGCAGATCGCGCGCGCCGGCAAGGACCGGCTGCTGGCGTTTCACGTCTGCGACTGGCTGGTTCCGACCAAGGATGTCCTCAATGACCGCGGCATGATGGGCGACGGCGTGATCGATATCAAATCGGTGCGCGCAGCGGTCGAGGCACAGGGCTTTGCCGGCTATTCCGAGATCGAGATCTTTTCCGAGGGCTGGTGGGCAAAGCCGATGGACGAGGTACTGCGGACCTGCATCGAGCGGCATCGGACGGTGGTGTGAACTCTCGCCATTCTGCATTGGGGCACTGTCGTCGCAGACCGCGCCGGGCCCTTGCGGTTCGCCCCAACCTTGTTGATATCAGTGCGGCCGACCAACCCGTCGGCTGCCTGGAGCCCATGCGATGACCGAACCCGCCGAATACACCCCGCCGAAAGTCTGGACCTGGAACAAGGAGAGCGGCGGAAAATTCGCCGGCATCAACCGTCCCATCGCGGGGCCAACCCACGACAAGGAATTGCCGGTCGGCCGCCATCCGCTGCAGCTTTATTCCCTTGCGACGCCGAATGGCGTCAAGGCGACGGTCATGCTGGAGGAGTTGCTGGCGCTCGGCCACAAGGGAGCGGAGTACGATGCCTGGCTGATCAAGATCGACGGCAATCAATTCGGCAGCGGCTTCGTGGCGGTCAATCCGAATTCCAAGATACCCGCGCTGATGGACCGCAGCGGCGCGACGCCGATCCGGGTGTTCGAGTCCGGCGCCATCCTGGTGCATCTGGCGGAAAAATTCGGGGCGCTGTTGCCGACGGAGACGGCGGCCCGCGCCGAAACCCTGTCGTGGCTGTTCTGGCAGATGGGGGCCGCGCCGTATCTCGGCGGCGGGTTTGGGCATTTCTACGCCTATGCGCCGAGCAAGTTCGAATACGCCATCGACCGCTTCGCGATGGAGGTGAAGCGCCAGCTCGACGTGCTCGACCGCCGCCTTGCGGAGAGTGAATATCTCGCAGGCAAGGATTATACGATCGCCGACATCGCGGTCTGGCCCTGGTACGGCAGCCTGGTCAAGGGCGTGCTGTATGGCGCCGGCGAATTCCTCGACGTCCAGTCGTACAAGAATGTGCAGCGCTGGACCGATACGATCGCCGCGCGCCCGGCGGTCAAGCGCGGACGCATGGTCAACCGCACCTGGGGCGAACCGTCCAGCCAGCTGCACGAACGGCATGAGGCGAGCGATTTCGAGACGAAAACGCAGGACAAGGTCGAGGCCGTGCAGGCGGCGGGTTAAAAAATGGAATTGTAGGAAAAGCCGACGGGTCGCGCGAATGCGCGCCCGATGAAAAGCTCCGCGTGCCCACCAAATTAGTTCGTTGGGAGGAGGTGGGCACGACGCGAAGACGCATCTTTGCAAGCTGTTGTTTTACGAGCATGCCCGGGCCGGCAGCTGGCGGGGAGAGGCGCGGCTGCGGCGTGACCACGCCGTTGATGGGCGTCAGAGCAGCGGCAAGCGGAAGGCGGGCTAGGTCTGTCGCTATCAACCGACCGTGCACGGCACACTCAAGAACCCGCGAAAGCGGGCGCGACCGCCGCGCACCGGTGCGCCGTTCAGCGCGTAATCGGGAAACCTGGCGAGGAATCGCGAGATCGCGATGGCGCCTTCGAGGCGCGCGAGCGCCATGCCGGCGCATTGATGCGCGCCGGTGGCGAAGGCGAGATGCCGGTTCGGGGTGCGGCCGATGTCGAGGGTTTCCGGATCGGTGAAGTGCGCAGGGTCTCGGTTGGCCGCGCCGATGCAGAGCGTCACCGGCGTGCCTGCGGGAAGCGTCACGCCGCTGAGCTCGACCTGTTCGGTGGTCATGCGGTTGCCGAGCTGGTTCGAGCTTTCGTACCGCAGGATTTCCTCGACCGCGGTCTTTATCAGATCAGGATGTTCGATCAGCCGCTGTTTCTGCGGAGGGTTACCGGACAGCGCCACCAGCCCGTTGCCGATCAGGTTGGTGGTGGTCTCATGCCCGGCGTTGAGCAGGAAGATGCAGTTGTG